>CAYMRO010000115.1:0-7115 GCA_964392875.1 uncultured Demequinaceae bacterium | reverse complement strand
ACTGGGGCAAGTGGTAGCGAACCTGGGGCAAGCGCGAGGCGAGCAGCGACCCCAGCAAGTGGCGCTTGTGATCGAGCGCGGCGAGCACCTCGGCAAACCATTCGCCGCCCTGCGAGTACGCGACTGTCTGGGCCACGGTGCCCCAGTGGGTGGGGCCAAAGTGCTTGCCCGCGTCATGCCGAGCCAATGCTGCAGCATTGCCCGTGCCAAATACGGCGATCGCCGCGGGCATGGCGGCAAGGTTCCAACCCTTTGAGGCCGCGTGGATGGCGATGCCCATGGGGTCAACCGCCAAGTAGGGGGTGAAGGTGGCATCGGCGTAGACAATTGGCGCGTGGATCTCATCGGATACCACCTGCACCTCGTACCGATCCGCGAGTTCGGCCACCGCTTCCAATTCCGCGCGCGTGTGTACCGTGCCGCCAGGATTGTGGGGATTGCACAGCAAGAAGGCGGCGTTTCCGCGGGCCGACGCTTCGGCAAAGGCCGTACTCAGCGCCGCCAGATCTAGGCGCAGGTCCGGCCCAAGGGGCGCCGCCACCACCACGCGTCCAGCTTGCCGCAAGTAGGAATAGAAAGGCGGATACACGGGCGACGTGACAACTACGGTGCTGCCAAGATCGGTGGCGTCCACGAGGGTATCCGTGTAACCGGCAATCACGGACTCCACAGCGCGGGAGCGAGCCACACCGGGATTCCATCCCCACGCGGCGTCCGCATAGGCAGCAAACGCCTCGATGTACGGAGTGTCACCCGGGTAGCCTGTGTCGCCATTGCGCACGAGCGCGCTGAGCGCGTCGGTGATCACGGGGGCCAGTTGCACGTCCATTTCGGCCACCCACAGCGGCAAGACGTCTGCCGGGTAGTGGCGCCATTTGGCACTGGTGCGAGTGCGCAACTGCTCAAGAGAGAGCTCTGCGAATGGATCCCTAAGCTCGGTCATGCCACGAGCCTAGACGGTGGGGTTGCCCTCCGCGGCGATATCGGTGACGGGCTCAGCGTCCCGCAACTCGGGTGCGTTAGAGAAGGCGTAAGTGCGCCAGTCCTCATAGCGATCGGGGGCTTCAACTTTGTGGGTGGTACGTGCCAGGTAGTCGGCGTCGGCCTCTGCGGCGCGGCGGATACTCATCAGGTCCTCTCGGGCGCCATTGGTGACGGCGCGTGGCGTGCGAGCACGCCAGACTTTGTGGGAGGGCGCGCGAATACCGCTCGATTGAACGGGATAGGACAAGTTTACGGTGCGGAAAGCGTTTTTGCAGGGTGAAGTTCTGTGACGCGCGTCACGCTATGAGGAGAGCTGGGCAAGCAGGGCGTCGAGACGAGCGGAGGCGCCGCGCAGTCTCTCCATGCCGCCCAGCGTCAAGTAATTGTTGAGATCGGCTTCCGTGCTAAAGGAATAGGTGCTCACCACAACGGTCCCCGGACCGCGCGCGGCGAATTCCTGCATCACGTGCACGGTGGCATCGGGAAAGACTTCGCTCGTGAGCGCAAAGGCGAGCCTGGCCTCGGGGACCACTTCGAGCACCTTGCCGTAGAGCGCAAATTGGTTGCCTTGTGGGTCCCGCTGCACTACGCGCCACGGCCCGCCAACCTCGGAAGCCAACTCGATGGAGGTGTTTTCGTACTCGGTAGGGGCCCACCAACGCTGTACGTACAGCGCCTCGGTCTCGGCCAACCACACTGAGGCCAGCGGGTACGGCATGAGTTCCGTGACGATCAGGCGCGGCGGTTCGTCAGTTAGCTCGAACGAGATCTTTATCACGTGCACGTCCCTCGCTTGTCCCCGGCGTCACGCCAACTCTCGCGGCACGGGAGCCAAAGGTCAAGGAACGCGCCGGTCAGGAGGAATAGGCGATTTGGTGGCCATGAGGCTCACCACCGTTGTGACGGCGAGCGTCGCGAGGATGAACACGAGCGAGAACATGGTGGGAATCTCCGGAACAGCGGGCCACACCCCATGCGCCCAGTGCAGTACCAACTTGACGCCAATGAACGCCAGGATGACGGCCAGTCCGTAGCCCAGGTAGACGAGCTTGGACAGCGCACCCTCGAGCACAAAGTAGAGCGCTCGCAGGCCCAGCAGTGCAAAAGCGTTGGTGACGAACACGAGGTAAGGGTCCGAGGTGATCCCGTACACCGCGGGCACGGAATCGATCGCGAACACGATGTCCGTGCCGATGATCGTGGCCATCACCAGACCCAGCGGGGTGAGCGCACGGCGACCCATCTCCTTCCACGTCACGCGAGTGCCGTGGTACTCGCCGGTAACGGGCCAGAAGCGACGGATGAAGCGCACAACCGCTAACTTGTCCGGGTCCACGTGCGCGTCCTCCTCGGACCGCGCATCGCGATACACCTTGATGGCGGTGGCGAGCAGGATGATGCCAAATACTAGGAACGTTGCCGCGAAGTTGCTGATGAGCTGTGCGCCAACGGCGATGAAGATGCCGCGCAGCAAGAGCGCGCCCGCCACGCCAACTAGCAGCACACGCTGCTGCAACTCGCGCGGCACCGCGAACGAGGCGAGGATCACGATGAACACAAAGAGGTTGTCTATCGACAGGCTCTTCTCCACGATGTAGCCCGTGTAGTACTTGACGCCAATGTCGGAGCCGTGCGCGTTCCACACCCACGCGCCAAACATGAGTGGCAGCGCAATGTAGAAGATGGACCAGCCAACCGCCTCCTTCATGGATACGGAGTGCGGCTTGCGCGTCACGATGAAGTCAAACACGAGCAACGCCAGCACGCCGATGAGCGTGATGGTCCACAGTTGCGGAGTGCCGATGGTGGTGAGTTCGGTCATGGGTTACCTCAGATTCTGCATCTGAGGTCTCCTTCACCCAGCCGTGAAGCTGGGCGCCCGCCCGGGAGGACTGCGCCTCGTGATGACCGGATCGGAACTTGAGAAGTACTCCCCTCGCGGACCATCGTACAGAATTGCCAGCGGCCCGACGCTATGGCTGGCTCAGTAGTGCCCTAAACGCGGCTGCGGCGCGGGCAGGCGCACCCGGGCTGAGGGCGAGGAAGAGGCTCGGCTCGGTCAGCTCGAGTTCCAGCACTACCGGTCCGTCCGCGGTGGGCAAGAGGTCCACGCGCGCGTACGCGAGGCCAGGAAGGTCCGCGAGAATGCGGTGGGCGAGCTCGAGTTCCGCAGGGGTTGCGGTGGTGGGCACCACCTTCTCGTCCGCGTAGAGTCCTGTGCTCCACGACATGTCTCGCGAGAGGATCGCCGCCTTCCGTGCGGCATGTGAGAACTCGCCGCCCACGAAGACGAGTGCGGTCTCGCCGTGTTCGTCCACGCCGTCGAGGTAAGGCTGCACCATCGCCGTGGAGCCGTTGGCCTGGAGCGCAGCCGCGTGCGAGAGCGCGCCCACAGGGTCATCGCGGAACAATTTGGCGCCTTGCGACCCAGCCCCAACAGAAGGTTTGACGACCACGTGGCCAGCCACGGCGTCGGACCGTATGTCCTCACCTGGTGACGCGAAAAGTGTGGGAACGGTGGGGATGCCGCGGGCCGCGAGGTCCCCCAAGTACCGCTTGTCGGTGTTCCATTCGATGATCTCTACGGGGTTTACCAGGCGCGTCACTTGCGAAGTGCGCGTGGCCCAAGCGAGGAATTCGTCCAGATGTGACGTGTAGTTCCACGTGGAACGCAGCACTACGAGCTCGTAGCGGGACCAATCCGTGTCCGCGTCGTCCCAGTAAGCGATTTCCGCCTCCGGGAGCAGCGGCAAGAGGAGTTCCTCGTCGGCATCGATGACATGGAGGTCGCGAGTGGACACGAGTGCAATGCGGGAGGGCATGACGCAACCCTATCCACGGGTGTCAGTCCAGATCCTCCACGACCACTCGGTCACCGGCTCCCAGTCCACCTTCCGCAATCCACTCGGCGTGCGCGCGATACATGACCGTATCGCGCTGTCGATCGGCCGAGTCCTGCTCATCGCACCAGGCCGCCATGGTCAGCAGGCGCTGCACCGCGTACCCCAGCAGCTGCGCGCGCGAATAGGTGAGCGCGGGGTCGCCGTCGCCGTAGGCGGCTAGGAAGGTGTCCATGCGGTCAAGGCGACGCACTCGTGTGCCGTCGTCGTCGACTGGCGTCAGCGGCACGTATCGGTAGGCGGTATAGCCAAGATCCCACAGCCGCGGGCCTGGGTAGCAGAGGTCAAAGTCGATGGCCCCCACAAACCGGCCGTCCTGGAACACGTGGTTGTAGGGCGCAAAGTCAACGTGACAGATGACCTCGGCGGGCCGCTTGCCCGGGAGCCACCACACATCGTTGGGGCTGCGAGGGAAGGTGACCGTGGCGTCGTGCCATTGGCGCAGCCTGGCCGCAGTTTCGGCGATCACGGAATCGGGATAGCCCTCGTGCGAGTCTCCGTGGTCAACGTCGCCGGCAAAGAATCCCCATACGTCGCGGCCGGAGTCGTCAACGCCCAGCGGTTCGGGCGCCCACGTGACGCCTTGAGCCCGGGCGTGCGCCACGAGCCGCTGCACAGTGCTGCTCTGTGGCAGATGTGGCTTGCGAACGGTGTTGCCAACGCGGATGACGGCGTGGGACATGTTGCCGCCCAGCAAGGGTTGCGCGTCCAGCAGATCGGTGTCCCCACCGGCGGCGATGGCGGGCTTGGTGCGCATGACGCTGCCAGATGCGAGGCCGGCGAAGGAGCGCCGGCGCCGCGTCAGCAACAGCGCGGCGACATCCGCGATCACCACCGCGAGCAAGCCAAACGCGCCGAACGCGACGATGGGCGCCCAGCGCACGGCCGCCCTGATGAACACCGAGACTGCGCTCGCGGGTTCGTCGGAGTTGAGCGAGCGCGCGGGTGCCACGTTCACGATGAACTGGCCAAGGGTGGCGTGATCGCCACGCAGCAGCGGCACCACGAGCACCAACAGCACGGCGGCCGCGGATCCAAAGACCCACTCGGCGGGCGGCGGCGATTCCACGTATTGCAGCCACACCGCCTTGGCGGCGCCCGCCACAAACAGGAGCAAGCCAAAGTCGATGCTCGCGGCGATGACGCGACGCGGAATCGTTGGGCGCTCTAGGTCGGGCACGCGAACCGGGCGGCTCCATGGGCGGCGGCTCACGGCGAGCGAAGCCAGCACGCCGATCCCCGCTCCCAGCGTGTTGAGGATGAGGTCGTCAACGTCCAACACGCGGTATGGGCAGGGATATAAGCCAAACACGCCCGTTCCCTGAGTCACCTCGATCACGGCGGACGTCACGAGCCCGGCAAAGACCACGGAGAGGCCGCGCCAGCGCGTCACTTGGTGCAGGAAGAACCCGTAGGGCACAAAGAGCAACACGTTGAAGAACACTTGCAGGAACGCGGAACTGGTGAGCATGCCTCGCAGACCGTGGCTGGCCCACGCATCGCCAACAACGGAAATCGAGGCGAACCAATCCGTCTGCCAGTACGAGCTCAGGGTGCCACCGGTGCACGCGAGGCTATTGGGAAGGGGCAGCGGAAAGATGGTGAAGGCGGCAAGGGCAACCGTGGCTCCCAACAGCCCGGTCGACGCTACAAGCGGCCACCCGCGCAACGCGCCATAGCGCCGGGTCACGATGGCCAGGATGGGCAGCATCGCCACTGGCAGCAGCAACGCCGTGCCGATCACGGTGATCACGGCATTCGCTGTGTAGGTGCCCATGGGGGTCAGCGTACAAAGAAGTATCGGCGTCGGCGCTCCAGGGGGAGGGGTAGAAGCGCCAACGCCGAACGGGGGCGGCTCAGGCAATCAAGTCCCCGGTAGATTGCCTGAGCCACGTTGTGTGGAGGCCGGCTGCATTGCTGACCTTGTGTCCATGTATGACGCTACGTGCTTGCCACAAGCTGGCTGAGGGACCTTGGTCCTAGCGCTGCGGTGGAGAGACGTTCGTAACACCACGGTGGGCCAGTAGGGACGCCCGGGTTAGGGTGACGAACATGACCCTCATCGCCACCGCCGAGGTAGTTCTCACCTCCCCAGGACGCAACTTTGTCACCCTCAAGATCACCACGGACGACGGCGTTGTTGGCCTTGGCGATGCGACCCTCAACGGCCGCGAACTCGCGGCGGCGGTGTACCTCGCGGACCACGTGATTCCGCTGCTCATAGGGCGCGACGCCATGAACATTGAGGACACGTGGCAATACCTGTATCGGGGCGCGTATTGGCGCCGCGGGCCCGTCACCATGGCGGCCATCGCCGCCGTAGACATGGCCCTGTGGGACATCAAGGCCCGCTACGCGGAGCTTCCGTTGTACCAGTTGCTTGGCGGTCAATCCCGCGTTGGTGCGCTCGCGTACGGGCACGCCTCCGGGCGCGACACCGAGGAGCTCTTTGACTCCATTCGCGAGCACCAGGAGCTGGGCTTCCGGGCCATTCGCGTCCAGACGGGCGTCCCCGGCCTTGATTCCGTGTACGGAGTTGCCTCGTCCCCAACGGGTGACGGGGAGAGGTACGACTACGAGCCTGCCCGGCGAGCAGCGTCGGGCCATGCCTTGCCAGCGGAGGAAAACTGGGACACGCGCGCATACCTGCGCCACATCCCCACCGTCTTTGAAGCGGTCCGCAACGAGTTTGGCGCGGAGGTGCCGCTGCTCCACGACGGCCACCACCGCATGACCCCGCGCGAGGCTGCGCAACTGGGCAAGTCCTTGGAGCCGTTTGACCTCTTCTGGCTCGAAGACTGCACGCCCGCGGAGGATCAGAACGCCTTGCGGTACGTGCGCGATCACACCACAACACCCCTGGCAATTGGCGAGGTCTTCAACACTGTCTACGATTTCCAGACGCTCATCACCGAGCGGCTCATCGACTACGTGCGCGCCGCAGCCACTCATGCCGGAGGCATCACGCACCTCAAGAAAGTCGCCGACTTCGCCGCCATTTATGGCATCAAGACGGGATTCCACGGCCCCACAGACGTGTCACCAGTGGGCCAAGCCGCGCACCTGCATTTGGACCTTGCGCTGCACAACTTTGGCATCCAGGAGTACATGCGGCACTCGGAGGAGACGCTTGATGTGTTCCGCACCTCGCTCACGTTCGAGAACGGCCTGTTGCACCCGGGAGAGCAGCTGGGGCTGGGCGTGGAACTTGACGTCACGGCCGCCGGCGAG
>CAYMRO010000114.1:0-7169 GCA_964392875.1 uncultured Demequinaceae bacterium | reverse complement strand
TGGGCGCAAGTGTGGCCATCTCGGCGTTGCCGCGTCCCTTCATGCGCTGGCTTTCCGGTCCCTCCGCGCGGCGGGATGCCGCGCGCGCGGCGTCGCGAACGGGCCGCACGGCCTGCTTGGTGACCCACCAGGTCATGAAGACAACGAGGGCAACGAGCATCCCGGCGCCCAGTCCAAGCACGCGCTGAATGAGCGTGAGGGTCTGCTGCTCGGCGGCGAGGGGATACACAAAATACAGCTGGTACCCGCCGGCCACGCGGATATTGAGCGAGGCGCCAACCACCACGGCGGGGGAGCCGTCCGGCAACTTCACAAATTGCCACGGTTGCTTGGTGCCGTCGGCGATCGCCTCGCGCATGTCCGGCGTCAGCACCTCAACGAGGGCAAGGTTGGAGACGTTGGTAATGATGGGTACGTCCGACGTGTTGCTTGGGCTGCGTATCAACACCACCTCGCGATCGCCTCCCCCAAGCAAACGCAGCTTGTCCACGAGCGCATTGACAAGATCCTGCAGCTCGCCGGGGTTTTCCGCGGGTGACGCGTCGATGTCCGCTTGCGCGGTATCCGCATCTTGCGCGGACTGCCCAAGAATGCGGTCAACGCGAGTGTCCACGAGCCCATCGCGGATCTGCGTGGTGACGTAGGCGCCAAGCAGCGCCACCGCGCCAAAGCCGATCACGAGCGTGGTTGCCACCACCCGGAACAGCAAGGAGCGGCGCCACCGCCAAGCGAGGCGCTGCGGTGCCGCCGCGGCGGCGCCAACGGAGCGCCTGCGCAGCTTCACGACGACACGCCACCAGCCTTGTAGCCAACGCCGCGAACGGTGACCACGATCTCTGGGTTCTCAGGGTCGCGCTCGATCTTGGCGCGCAGCCGCTGGATATGAACGTTGACGAGGCGCGTGTCCGCCGCGTGGCGATAACCCCACACGTCCTCGAGCAGCACCTCGCGCGTGAACACCTGTCCCGGTGAGCGCGCGAGCGTGACGAGAACCTCAAACTCGAGAGGCGTCAGTTGGATGACCTCGCCATCGCGAGTGACACGGTGGCCCGTGACGTCGATGTCGAGGTCTCCTATGCGCACGCTTGACGGCGCCGTTGCGTCGTTGCGGCGAAGGCGCGCGCGCACCCGGGCGATGAGCTCGCGCGGCTTGAAGGGCTTGGGAATGTAGTCGTCGGCGCCGGACTCAAGGCCAAGCACCACTTCCACGGTGTCTGACTTTGCGGTCAGCATGATGATGGGCACGCCAGACTCCGCCCGAATATCGCGGCAGATATCGATGCCGCTGCGTCCTGGCAACATCAAGTCCAGTAGCACTACGTCGGGATGCGTCTCCCGGAAGATGTCAAGGGCCCGGTCCCCGTGATCACAGAACTCGGTTTCAAAGCCGTCGGCGCGCAACACGATGCCGATCATCTCTGCCACCGCGGGATCGTCGTCGACCACCAAGATTCGTGCCGTCATACAGATATTATGCCAACCTAGGCACGGCGACTCGTTCGTGCATGCGCAAGGGGGCCTGGCACGATGGGCCGTGACAGTGAGGATGGACGAGTGAACGACGCCAGCGGCGGCCACGAATGGACTGCACCAGGAGGCCCTGGCGAGCCCAGCGTCGGCGCTGTGCCCGACGCTCCACTCGCCTCTCCCCCGGCGCCCGGTTCCGCTCCGGCGTCCTATGCGCCGCCTGCCCCAACGGTGGTCACGGCCGCCGCTCCCGCGTACGTGGCGCCCACCTTCCGCTCGTGGCAGCCGGGCATCATCCCGCTGCGCCCCGTGAGCTTTGGCGAGTTCCTGTCTGTGCCCTTCAAGGCGATGCGGTACAACCGCGCGGTGGTCATCGGCGGGCCGCTGCTGTGCGTTGGCGCCGCAATGGTGCTGCTTGCCGCGGCCCTGTGGCTGGCAGTTACGGACCCTTCCCTGGCGCTGACCTCGCCCACGGCACAACTCCAAGGCATCCAGGCCTCCACGGTGGTGGTTGCCATCGTCGCCTTCTTGGCTCTGATCCTCGCCGACGCTGCCGCGAGCGCGGTGGTTGCCCCCGGTGTTTCGCGAGCGGTGCTTGGCGAGCGGATCACGGTTGGCGAGGCATTCAAGGCACTGGGGCCACGCGTTGGCCAGTTGCTGCTGTTGTGGCTCATCTCCTCGGTGGTGGTCCTGCTCGCCATGGTGCCCGGCGGGATCGCAATGGTGATCGGGGCGCAAAGTGGCGACGACACGACGATTGCGCTGGGGCTGTTCGCGATGTTCGCCCTTGGGGTTGTGGTGGCGCTGCCCGTGTACTTGATAGGGGCGGTGGCCCGGTGCGTCATTGTGCTTGAGCAAAAGGGCGCCATTGCGTCGATCCGCAGAACCATTGGCGTCATCCGGGGCCGCTTCTGGTGGACGGTGCTCATCGTGATCGTGACTGGACTACTCGTGGGCATCATCACCGGGATCTTCCAACAGGTGTTGACGCTCGTGGGCAGCATCGCATTCGCCGTTGGAATGAGCGGGGCGTGGGTGGGCACCGCGATCTTCATTCTGGTGTTGGTGCTGGGTTCCGTGATCACGTACGTGCTCACGTACTCCTACATGGGTTGCGTCTACGTGCTCGTTTACATCGACGCTCGCATACGCCACGAGGGCTTTGACCTTGACCTGGCGCGTGCGGCCGAGTCGAGGCGCCGCTGACATGCACTGGGACATCCCGGTAGATCCCGATGCTGACACCGCGCGCGAATGGGCGCGCGATGAGCTGAGCAAACAGGAGTACCAGGGCGCCGACAGCACCAACTGGCTCGAACGCTTCATGGAGTGGGTGCAGCACTTACTCAACAATATTGGGGACGGCATTGGCGGCACGTGGGGCGGCTGGGGCACCCTCGCAGCCGTCCTCATCGGAGCGGGCCTGATAGCGCTTGTGGTGTGGCTCGTAGTGGGACCCCTGCGCCGCTCGCGGACACGGGCAGTCGCGGACGATGACCTGGGCGATCCCAACGTCAGCTCCGCCCAGTTGCTCGCCTCCGCACGCGCAGCGGCGGACGCCGGCGACTGGCGCACGGCGGTCATCGAGGCGTACAGGGCACTCATTCGTTCGCTTGCCGAGCGCGAGGTGATTGACGCAAAGCCGGGCATGACGGCGTTTGAGGCGGCGCTCGCGGCGTCTGCAGCGCTCCCTCAGCTCTCACGAGACGTGGCGAATGATGCCGACGTCTTTGACGCGGTGCGCTACGGCCACCTCACCGCCACTGCAGCTCACTACGAGCACGTCCTCGCCACGCACAAGGCGGCAGGCAAAGCCAAGGTCGAGGTGCCCGCATGAGCGTAGACGTCTACACGGGCTCCGTGGGCACCGGTCCCGTGGGCACCGCTCCGGTTTACACGGCGCCAGGGAAGCGGGAAAGCGTGCGCTCCCGCGCCGGACGCGGCAAGTGGTGGATCGTGGGAATCGGTCTCGTCGTGATCCTCGCGATCTCCGTGGCCCTCACTTCGCGACCAACGGACTATCGCGCACTGTCAATCGACAACACCACGGACAACGGGGCGCGCGCGATGGCACAGATTCTGCGCGGCCAAGGCGTGGCCGTGCGGCAATACGACACCCTTGCGCGAGTGCCGATCGCCGAGGCCTCGTCAACAACTCTCGTCATCGCGGGAGCTGTGTACCTCTCTGACGCTCAGATCGAGTCCGTCCTCGCCTACCCGGGCGACATCGTGTTCATGGACGTCTTCGATGAACTCGTGGAGGCGATAGATCCGGGCCTTGAGGCCACGTACAGCTTCTTGCCGGAGACCGTGGCCGCGGCGTGCGCCAACCCCGACGCCACCGCGGCAGAGACCATGCGGGTGGAGTTCTCGGGGCTCCAGCGTGTGGGCTCCACGGACGCCGAGCTGTGCTTCGCCAACCGCTCGGATGTGTTTGGGATGGCGGTGGTGCCCTCCGCTAACGGCAACCGCACCATCATGACCAACCCGCTCATCTACACCAACGGCGCGCTGCTCACGGACGGCAACGCCGCGCTCGCGTTGCGCACCGCGGGTCACCACGAGAACCTCGCGTGGTACCTCGGTTCCTACTCTGACAGCACGCTGCTCGCGGGTCCCGGCGGGCCCACGCACGGGGCCATCACGGCCGACGTCCTGCCGCCCGGGTTTGGCACCGCGGTCTATGCGCTCGCGCTCGCGGCGCTCGTTGGGGCCCTTTGGAAGGGCCGACGCTTTGGTCCCCTTGCCGCCGAGCCGTTGCCAGTTGTGGTGCGTGCGTCGGAGGCGACGCGCGGCCGCGCCCGTCTCTACCGCCGCGCACATGCTTACGGGCGAGCCACCGCGGCGCTGCGTGCGGCATCGGCGCGGCGCATAGGCGCCCGCCTGGGCGTGCCGCGCACCACCGATCGGGAAGGCATGGTCGCGGCCATTCAGCGCGCCACCGGCGAGAGCGCCTCCGAGATCGCGAAGATTCTGTATGGCCCCCCGCCGGCGAGCGAGGCAGAGATGACCACCGTCGTAGACCAACTGGACGCTCTTGAAGGAAAGGTGCACCGAACGTGACTGAAAACCCAATTCCACCAACTGAGGCAGACACCCCGCCGGAGGCCAACGTGCCAGCGGAGGCCGCGACGCCGGAGCCAGCCGCAGAGGCAGCGCCAGCACCTGAGCCGGAGCCAGCCCCGGCGTCGGAGCCAGCCCCGGCGTCGGCCACAAGGGCGTCTTTGGCGGCCCTGCGCGCCGAACTTGGCAAGGCCGTTGTTGGCCAGGACCAAGTGGTGACGGGCCTCGTGGTGGCGCTCCTGTGCAAGGGCCACGTGCTGCTTGAGGGCGTGCCGGGCGTGGCGAAGACGCTCATGGTGCGCGCGCTCGCGCACGCGCTCGACGTGGAGTTCACGCGCCTGCAGTTCACACCGGACCTCATGCCGGGAGACGTCACGGGCTCGCTCGTCTACGACGCACGCACGGGAGCGTTCTCGTTCCGCGAGGGGCCCGTGTTCACTAACTTGCTGCTCGCAGACGAGATCAACCGCACACCCCCCAAGACGCAAGCCGCGTTGCTCGAGGCGATGGAGGACCGCACGGTGACGGTGGACGGCGAGACGCGCGCGCTGCCAGACCCGTTCCTCGTCATCGCCACCCAGAACCCCGTGGAATACGAGGGCACCTACCCGCTTCCTGAGGCTCAACTGGACCGCTTCCTGCTCAAGGTGGCGGTTGGTCTGCCTGCTCGCGAAGCCGAGGCGCAAGTGGTGCGGCGTCACGCCGAGGGCTTCAATCCGCGAGACCTCCAAGCCGCCGGGATGACCGTGGTTGCATCTGCCGCGGACATCGACGCCGCGCGCGCCGAGGTGGCGGCCGTGGAGATTTCCGACGACGTTGTTGGCTACATCGTGGACATCTGCCGGGCAACGCGCGAGGCGCCGTCTGTTGCGCTGGGAGCATCGCCACGCGCGGCGACCGCACTCATGAGCACTGCGCGCGCGTGGGCGTGGATGCGCGGACGCACGTTTGTGTCTCCCGACGACGTCAAGGCGCTCGCCGCGTGGACGCTCGCGCACCGCATCTCCGTGCGCGCGGAGGCCGAGCTCGAGGGCGTCACCGCAACCGCGGTGCTCACGAGCGTGCTCGCCACGGTGCCGGTGCCTCGCTGACATGTTCATCACTGGGTGGACGGTGCTGCTGGTGGCGCTGGGAGCAATCCCAGCGGCGCTCACGCAGGACCGCAATGTGGCGTGGTACTGGTTGCTTGGCGTTGCCGTGCTGGTGACGCTCGACATCTGGATGGCACCCACGCCCCAAAAGGTTGGCGCCAAGCGGCGCGTGCCAGCGTCCGTGCGGCTCACCGAGTCCGCCTCGGCCAAGCTCGACATCATCAACCTGGGCAAGCGGCGCGTACGTGGCGCCGTGCGCGATGCATGGCAACCCTCTGCGGGAGCCTCCGACACTCGCCATCGCTTCGCCTTGGCCGCTGGCGAGGCGCTCCCGCTCACAACGCACCTCACCCCCACACGGCGCGGAGACCGCAAGTCCGTTGGCGTCACCGTCCGCACCTCCGGCCCTTTGCGCCTCGCCGGGCGTCAGCGCACGATGCCCCTGATAGATACCCTGCGCGTGCTGCCCGAGTTCAAGTCGCGCCGGCACTTGCCGTCCCGGCTCGCGCGGCTGCGCGAGATCGACGGCCGTACCGCGGTGCAACTTAAAGGCGCCGGATCCGAGTTCGATTCGCTACGCGAATACGTCATGGGCGATGACGTCAGGACCATCGACTGGCGCGGCACGGCTCGCCGTGCCGACGTTGTGGTGCGCACCTTCCGGCCCGAGCGAGACCGGCGCGTGTTCATCGTCCTGGACACCTCACGGCTCTCCGCGGGGCGCGTTGGTGACACCCCGCGGCTCGACGCGTCAATCGAGGCCGTGCTGTTGCTGTCCGCGCTCGCGTCGCGAGCGGGTGACCGCGTGCAGGTCACCGCGTTCGATCGTGAGGAGCACGCCCGCGCGGCTGCCACCACCGGGGCCGGGCTCATGCCTCGCCTCGCCACCGCACTTGCGCCCGTTGAGCCGCACCTCGTGGAGCCTGATTGGCCCGCCGTTGCCCGCCTCGTGCGCGAACGGCTCTCGCAGCGCGCGCTGGTGGTGCTACTCACCACGGTTGAGGTCTCGGCAATCGACTCGGGGCTCTTGGAAGCGACCGCCGCCTTGGCGCATCGCCACCAAGTGGTCATCGCGTCAGTTGCGGATCCCGAGGTGGAGCAGCTGCTCACCGAGCGCGGCTCCGTTGACGCCCTCTACAGCGCCGCAGCCGCCGCGCGCTCAGGCATCGAGGTAGACGCGGTGAGTTCGCGCTTGCGCTCGCTCGGCGCGGACGTACTGTCAGCATTGCCCGACGACCTCGCGCCCGTTCTCGCCGATCGCTACCTGGCGCTCAAGGCAGCCGGAAAACTGTAAGCCAGCCACAGCGTCGGGCAGGGGAAGCCAGCCGCGCCCGTCCGGTGCCCGTCTCACCCCGTCTCACCCCGTCTCACCCCGTCTCACCCCGTTGGGGTAGGTGAGGGGTGAAATAGGGCCCACAATCACCGCTGACCTACCCCAAAGTGCAGCGGGGTCGGCCGGAGCGAGGTCGGCCGGAGCGGGGGTGGGGCGGAGCTGTGCGAGCCGAAGGGGCCCGGCCGCGGGGCGCCCCAGTTCGCCTCCGGGGCCCG
>CAYMRO010000113.1:0-7248 GCA_964392875.1 uncultured Demequinaceae bacterium | reverse complement strand
GACGGCCGCTACGAGATTCGCGAGCACGTGGCAACTGGGGGAATGGCCACCGTCTACCTTGCCTTTGACAAGCGACTCGAGCGCGAGGTGGCGCTCAAGGCCATGCACCAACCGCTAGCCGACGACGATGCATCGCGCGAGTTTGTTGCTCGCTTTCGCCGCGAGGCTAAGTCCTCGGCTCGCCTCACCCACCCGGGGATCGTCCACGTCTATGACCAGGGCGTGGACGGCGAACTGTCCTACATCACCATGGAGTACGTCCGCGGCGAAAACCTGCGCGCGCGCATCGCCCAGGAGGGCACCCTCACGGTGGGCGAAGCGCTCGGGTTCACGGACGCGATCCTTGACGCGCTCGCTGCCGCGCACAGGTTGGGCCTGGTGCACCGGGACATCAAGCCGGAAAACGTCCTCATCGACACCGACGGACGGGCGCGCATCACCGATTTTGGGCTAGCGAGGGCGGTCACCGAGGCCGGGGCCAATCCCGACACCATCATCATGGGCAGCCCTGGCTACCTCGCGCCGGAGGTGCTCGCACGAGGCGAAACTGCGCCCACCATGGACGTCTATGCGGCGGGCGTGATGCTCTTTGAGATGGTGACGGGCCGCCACCCCTTCACCGGCGAATCGGCGATCGACATTGCCTCCAAGCACGTGCACGAGGACATCCCTGTGCCGTCGTCGTTCGCTCCTTGGCTGCCAACGGAGTTCGACGATCTGGTTGGCGCGCTGTGCGCTCGGGATCCCGCAGAGAGGCCGGCCGACGCCGCTGCCGCGCTCATCATTGTGCGCTCAACGAGGGCGCGCATGGACGACCCAACCCTTGACCGCCGCGCAGACCCACCAAGCGGCTCGCTTGCCATCTTGCGCGACCGCGATGCCACCACAGTCCTCGAAACGCCGGCTGCTGGCACCACCGTCGCCTTGCCCGTGGGGATTGGGCGACCATTCCATGCGGTGGGGATGGCGGAGGGTGCACTGCTCGACGCCGATCCTGAGGCCCTGGAGCCTCAATCAAACCCACGCAGGGGCTGGTGGTGGGTTGCGGCCGTCCTTGCCGTCATCGTCTTGCTCGGCGCCGTGGGCCTGTGGTGGTACAACGCCATAGGTCCGGGCGCCTACACGACCATCCCACCCGTAGTGGACAAGACCCAAGAGGATGCGACTAGCGTCCTCAAGACCGCGGGCTTCATCGTGCATGTGGAGCAGCGCAACGACGACGAGGTGCTCGAGGGAAATGCCATTGGCACCGATCCCGGCGCCCAGCAGCGTGCCCAAAAGGGCACCGACGTGACGCTCCTTATCTCGCTTGGCCCGGTGATGACCGAGGTGCCGTCCGTTGTTGGTCGCCAAGAGAGCGAGGCCAACGACCTGCTCGCTGAGGCGAAGTTCCCGGTCGGCGACCCTAAGTTGACGTATAGCGACACCGTGCCCAAGGGCGAGGTGATGGGCTCGGATCCGCAAGCTGGCGAGACCGTGCGTCACGACACCACGATCATCCTTGAGGTATCCAATGGACCGGAGCCGATCAAGGTCCCCAAGGTGACAGACATGACGCTCGAGGAAGCGCAAGCGGCGCTGCAGCCGTTCGCCATGAAGGTCACGGTGGAGCACGAACGCACGGAAAAGGCACCTGAGGGCATCGTCTTCAAGCAAGACCCCAAGGCCAAGTCCGACGCGCACCGGACGGACGCCATCACGCTCACCGTGTCCGACGGCCCTCCGCTCATCACCGTGGGCGACTATGTTGGCTTGAGTTACAAGGACGGTGTCGCGGCAGCCAAGAAGGACGGCCTCAAGGTGAGCGTGTATGGCTATTGGCCGTGGTCCAGCAAAGACACGATCGTGGATCAGAGCATTGAGCCCAACCAGCAAGTGGAAAAGAACAGCACGATCACGCTGAGATACAACTGACGGCCCGACGCCAGGGCCGGGTTGAGTTCAGATCGTCACTTCGCGCGGCACACGCCGAGCGAGCAACTCCGAGACCTGGAACGAAAGCTCGAGCGACTGCTGGTGGTTGAGCCGCGGATCCACCTTGGTCTCGTACCTCAGCGCCAGTCCCGCCTCGTCGATCTCCTCGGTGCCGCCAAGCACTTCGGTGACGTCGTCGCCCGTGAGCTCAACCAAGAGTCCACCGGGAATGGTGCCGGCAGCCTCGTGCACCTCAAAGAAGCCAGTGACCTCATCGAGGATCGTGGTGAAGCGCCGCGTCTTGTAACCAGAGTCGGACGTGAACGTGTTGCCGTGCATGGGGTCGGAGAGCCACGTGACAACCGCGCCAGCATCGCGCACGGCCTCCACCAGTTGCGGAAGGTTCGCTCGGACGTTCTGAGCGCCCATACGCACTATGAACGTGAGCCTGCCAGGGATGTTGTCGGGGTTGAGCTTTGCCGCGAGCGCCACCGCCTCGGCCCCGGTTGCGGTGGGACCAAGCTTGACGCCAACGGGGTTGTGGATCTTAGACATGAACTCGACGTGGGCCCCGTCCAAGTCACGCGTGCGCTCGCCTATCCACACAAAGTGGGCGGAGCAGTCGTACGCGAGATCGGAGCGAGAGTCGATGCGCGTGAGGGCACGCTCGTAATCGAGTAGCAGCGCCTCGTGGCTCGAGAACAGGTCAACTGTCTTGAGCGCATCGAAGTCGCCGCCGGCAGCTCCCATGAAGCGCACCGCGCGGTCAATGTCCGCAGCCATCCGCTCGTAGCGCGAGTATGCGGGGTTGGCCGCGAAGCCCTGATTCCAGGCGTGCACGCGCCGCAAGTCGGCATAGCCACCATGCGTGAACGCGCGCACCAAGTTAAGGGTCGATGCGGAAACGTTGTACGCCTCAAGCATGCGCTCCGGGTTGGGAATGCGAGCTTCCTCGGTAAACGCGAACGAGTTGATGATGTCGCCGCGGTAGGCCGGCAGGGTGACATCGCCGCGCGTCTCGAGGTCTGCCGAGCGCGGTTTGGCGTACTGCCCCGCAATCCTGCCGATTTTCACCACGGGCGTGGATGCGCCGTAGGTGAGGATGACCGACATCTGGAGGATGGTCTTGATCTTGTTGCGGATGCGATCCGCCGTGGCCTCCGCAAAGGTCTCGGCGCAGTCTCCACCCTGCAAAACGAACGCCTCCCCCCGGCCAGCGGCAGCGAGGTGCTCACGCAAGACGTCGGCCTCACCCGCGAAAACCAGAGGAGGCACGCGCTCAAGGCGATCGGTCACGCGCTTAAGTGCGTCAGCGTCGGGCCATACTGGCTGTTGCTGGGCCCTGCGCGAACGGTACGAGTCAACGCCCGCCGCGGCGAGCTGCTCCGCCATGCTGGTCATGGTTGACCAATATCGGCTAGGAGCTGGGTGTACCACCCCTGCGTCACGTCAAAGGGCTTGTGGCCCGCGATGCGCGGGAACGCGATTGCTTTGAGACGGTCGCCATCCTCTTCGTCGTGGCCAATGACGCCGGACTCCCCGCGCAGCGCGCTCTCCACCGCGAGATCCGTCATGGACTTGATGAGGCGCAGGTCCTCCGCGTTGGCCTTCGCGGAACGCGAGAAGTAACCGGACTTCTGCACCATGACCTTCTCGGCACCCAGGCGCTCGGCAAACTGCTTGGCGAACCATGCTCCAGGGTTGATCTCGTCAAGGCGCACGTGACCGAACGGGTCCCGCGCAACCTGGCCACCGGCCTCCTCGATCTCCGCGATGATCTCGGGCACGCCAGCGCCCTCGGACAGGAAAATGTTGACGTTGCCTTGCGTGTCCATGACCGCGCGCAGTCGCTCGGCCTCAGCGTCCAGGTCAATCTTCGACTCGGGAACGTAGACGGCGTGAATGTCCCAGCGCTCCTTTGACAGCCCGATCTCGGGCAGCCACTCACGCGTGTCGAGCCACTCGCGGTACTTCTGGGCCGATGCCGCCGTGAGCCACCCGCATGCGCGGCCCATGACCTCGTGAACGATGAGCATGCGCGGCCCCGAGCGGTGCTCGCCAATGATGTTCTGCGCAAACACGGAAGCCTGCTCCGCCGCGCTCCACGCACCCAGGCTCTGCTTGATGGGCACTACGTCGTTGTCGATGGTCTTGGGTAGGCCAACCACGGTGAGGCCATAGTCGTTGCTCGCGAGGTACGCCGCGAGGTCCGCAGCCGTGGTGTTGGTGTCGTCTCCACCAATGGTGTGCAGCACGTCGATGCCGTCCTTGACGAGCTGCTCCGCCGCAACGTGCAGGGGATCCTGACCCTCCTGGACCAGTCCGCGCTTGACGCAGTCAGCGGCGTTGGTGAGCTTGACGCGCGAGTTGCCAATGGGCGAGCCACCGTATTCGTGAAGCAAACCTGCGTGCTTGCGCACAACGTCGGTTACCTCCACGCTTTCGCCCCGCAAAAGTCCCCAATAGCCGTGCTGGTAGGCGATGATCTCAATCTCAGGTGCGATCTCGGTGTAGCGCTCAATGAGCCCGCCAACGGCAGACGACAAGCACGGGGCAAAGCCCCCAGCGGTGAGCAGAGCAACACGGCGTACCGACATGACAAACCTTTCAATGGTGATGGGGCCGCGTCCATTCTAGGGGCGTGCGCCGTGCGTAACTGCGAGCGCCAGGAGGCTAATCCGTTGCTGGTGGCTCTTGCGGCCGCTGACGTTCGAGTTCACGTTTCACGATTGCGGCATCCCTGTCTACGTACTCTTGGCCGGAGAGCGCGCGGATCGCCTCCATGATGCGCAGGGTTGCCTCGCGCAGCGCCTCACGGTCATCGTGTTTGCCCGCAAATTCCGCGAGGTCAACCGCGGGCCCAACGCGCACCCCCACCTTGACTACGCGATTGGGCACCTTCACGCCAATGGGCTGCGCCTTATCCGTGCCGATCATGGCCACGGGGATCACTGGGACGCCCGCCTCGAGCGCCATCCGCGCCGCCCCCGTCTTCCCGCGATAGAGCTTGCCGTCAGGGCTGCGCGTGCCTTCGGGGTAGATGCCAAGCAGATCTCCGCCCTTGAGCACCTCCACGCCCGTGCGGATAGCCGCCTCCGACGCCCTGCCGCCCCCGCGCTGCACCGGAATGGTGCCAACGCCCTGCATGAATGCGCGAGTGACCCAGCCCTTCTCCCTTGCCCGTGAAGTACTCGGCCTTGCCGAGGAAGACCACTTTGCGCTTCATGACGAGCGGGAGGAACACGGAATCGGAGAACGACTGGTGGTTGGACGCGAGAATCGCGCCCCCCGACTCCGGAATGTGCTCGAGCCCCTCGTGCCAGGGGTCGTAGTAGACCTTCAGCCCAGGTCCAAGCAACACGTATTTGAAGGCGTGGTAATACATTCAGCCCTCCAATCGGGCGAGCGCCGCCGCGCCCACCATTCCAGCATCATTGCCCATCGCCGCCGCCACAATGGGTGCGATGGCGCGGTGGCCGCGCGCAGACAAGTGCGACGCAAATGCCTCGCGCGCGGAATCAAGCACCAAATCGCCGGCGGCGATCACTCCCCCACCAACCACAAAGACCTCAGGATCAAGAACGGCCGCGAGCGTGGCGCAGCCCTCACCTATCCATGTGCCAAGTTGGGCAAGTAGCCCGATGCTGAATTCGTCTCCCGCAAAGGCCAGTTCCGTGACAAGTGGGCCGGAAATGTCCGTGCCCTTAGCTTTGGCTGCCTCAATGAGTGTTGCCGCGCGCTTTGGGTTGGCAGCGGCCTGCGTGCGCGCCTCGCGCGTGAGCGCGGACCCAGAGGCGTACTGCTCCCAGCATCCGCGTTGTCCGCATCCGCATGGTTCGCCGTCAGGAACCACCCGCACGTGCCCCAACTCGGCGGCGAAGCCGTAGGCTCCGCGCAACATCAAGCCGTCGGCGACGATCGCGGCGCCAAGGCCCGTGCCAATGGTGAGCATCACGAAGTTCTTGGCGTCCGCCCCGGCCCCATATTCAAACTCGGCCCAACCAGCGGCGTTGGCGTCGTTCTCCACCACAACCACCACATCGTCCCGCTCAATGGCCTCTTGCACTTTGCGCGCCAGGGGGTAGTCGCGCCAAGCAATGTTGGGAGCAAAGATCACTCGCTCGCGATCCGAAGACACGAAACCCGCAGCCGCGAGCCCTACAGCCGTGAACTGGTGGGCTTGCCCCAACTCAGCCACAGCGTCGGCAATCGCCGCATCGATACTCGAGGGATCGTCGGGCCTGGTCTTGCGCTTGGTCTTGGCGAGGATGCGTCCGTTGTCGTCAACAACGCCAACCGCAATCTTGGTTCCGCCGATGTCCACACCAACCGCGTGCACGTTTCCTCGCCTTCCTTGCCTGTTCAGGCGTCTTACGAGGGTATCGTTTCCGTCACCACCGCTTAGCCACGGGAGAGACAACGATGCCTACCCAGATTCAAGAACAAGCGCAGAACATTATGGCGCTCGCGCAAGGCGGATGGGGCGCCAAAGGTGACGCGCCCGTGTTCGCGTGGCACGACGCCGAGTTCGTGTGGCACAACGTCAGCGGCAATGAAGCCACCGACATGGTGCGACGCGCGGCGCTTGGCCTCATCGCCATAGGGGTGAAGGAGGGTGACCGCGTCTCCATCATGGCGAAGACGCGCTACGAGTGGTCCATCATCGATTTTGCGCTGTGGTCCGTTGGTGCCATCCCCGTGCCCATCTATGACACCTCGTCGCAAGACCAAATTGACTGGATCACCTCCGACGCGAATGTGAGCAGGGTGTTCGTGGAGACCGCCAAGCATGCGGCTCTGGCCCGCGCCGTGGCCGAACAGGCCGAGTCGCCGCTCGAGCACGTGCACGTCATTGACGAGGGCGCCCTTGACGAGTTGTACCGGCTGGGCGAGGGTGGCGACTATGCCGAGATCGCGCGGCGGTCCGCGAACGTCAAGCTCGACGATCTCGCCACGATCATCTATACCTCTGGCACCACGGGCCGGCCAAAAGGTGTGCGGCTCAATCACTTCCACTTTGTGCACCACACCAAGGGAATCCAGGACGCCTTGCCGGAGGTGCTCTTCCAGGACGGCGCAAGCACCATCCTGTTCATGACGCTCGCGCACGTGTTTGCGCGGCTCATCGAGATTGCGCTGCTCGCCACGGGCGTGGTGGTTGGCTTCTGCCCCGATTCGAGCAAGCTCGTGCCGCTGTTGGGCACCTTCAAGCCCACGCTGCTCGTGGCGGTCCCGCGCGTCTTCGAGAAGGTCTACAACGGTGCCGAACAAGCTGCGGTGGCGAGCGGCAAGGTCAAGATCTTCCGGTGGGCGGCCAAGCAGTCAATCGACTAC
>CAYMRO010000112.1:1213-7288 GCA_964392875.1 uncultured Demequinaceae bacterium | reverse complement strand
CCCGCGCCCTCCCCGCAACATTGGGGTATCTGAGCGGTGATTTTGGCCCCACTTTCACCGCTCACCTACCCCAACCAACGTTGCGGGCCGGGCTGCCGCGGGCCGGGCTGCCGCGGGCCGCTGCGCGGGTCGCTGTCAGGTGTCGCCACTCAGCAACTTACGTATGTTGGCCCGACGCTCCCCAAGGGTTTTCTCAAAACCATGGTCCGTAGGTTCGTAGTACGTAGCTCCCGCGACCGAGTCCGGCAGGTACTGCTGAGCCGCCACCCCGTGCTCAGCATCGTGGGCGTAGGCGTATCCCGCGCCGTGCCCCAGGTCCTTGGCCCCTGGGTAATGCGCATCGCGCAAATGCTCGGGGACAACTCCGGCGCGCCCGGCCCGCACGTCCGCGATGGCACGGTCAATCGCGAGGTAGGCCCGGTTGGACTTGGGCGCGCGCGCCAAATAAGCAGTCGCCTCCGCAAGCACAATGCGGCCCTCGGGCATGCCGATGAAGCTCACCGCGTCCGCGGCAGCCTGCGCCACCACCAGACCCTGTGGATCCGCGAGCCCAATATCCTCCGCGGCCAAGATCACTAAGCGCCGTGCGATAAACCGCGGGTCCTCCCCCGCCACGACCATGCGGGCCAGATAGTGCAAGGACGCGTCAACGTCGGAGCCGCGCACGGACTTAATGAATGCGCTGATGACGTCATAGTGCTGGTCGCCGGTCTTGTCGTAGGCCACGAGCGCGGCGTCCATGGCCCGCTCGGCCAGCGCCGTGGTGACAGTGCCGCCGGGGCCCGCAGAATCGGCGATGGCCTCCAGCAGCGTGAGGGCCTTGCGAGCGTCCGCGGCCGCCACACGCACTATGTGATCACGCGCCTCGTCCTCCACCGCAACGGCGCCCGCAAGCCCGCGCTCGTCACCGATGGCGCGGTCCAGCAGCGTGCGAACATCGGACTCGGCCAGGGGTTTCAGTGTGAGCAAGAGGGACCGCGAGAGCAGCGGACCAACCACGGAGAAGCTGGGGTTCTCCGTAGTGGCGCCAATAAGGGTCACCCACCGGTTCTCCACCGCGGGAAGCAGTGCGTCCTGCTGTGTGCGGGTGAAGCGGTGGATCTCGTCGATGAACAGCACCGTCTCACGCTCGCCCATCGCCACGCGGCGCTTGGAATCGTCGATGACCGCACGTACATCCTTGATCCCTGCGGTCACGGCGCTCAGTTCCACGAAGCGTCTGTTGCCCGCCACTAGGTATGCGAGCGTCGTCTTACCCGTGCCGGGAGGACCCCACAGGATGAGCGAACTCGCCGCAGCGTCGGGCCCTATGAGGCGAACGAGCGGCGAGCCTTCGGCGAGCAGGTGCGCCTGACCAACCACCTCGTTGAGCTCACGTGGGCGCATGCGCACGGCGAGCGGGGCGTTGGGTGCCGGCTCGGGGATGCCAGTTGCGGTAGTCGCCTGTGCGTCGAAGAGGTCCACGGGTTCAGCCTAGGCTCCTTCCACGTTGGGGTAGGCAGGCGGCGATTGCGGGATCGAAATCACCGCTCACCTACCCCATTCGGTGGTGGGGTACTGATGTGCACAGGGAGACTGCACAGTGCGGCTTTCCCCCGGTTGGCTACCGGGGCCCGACGCTGAGGACGCCTGGCATCTAACGTCACCGCCGTGAAGCCAAAGAAGAAGCATGAAGAACTGGCGCTATTGCTGAAGGATGCGGGCCGCCCAATCAAGCGCGACGTCGCCGAGCAAGAGTTCTCCGAGCACGCAGTCAGGGCATGCATCCGGGACGGATCGGTTGTACGGCTGCTGCCCGAGGTGCTCGTCCACCGCTCCGTACGCCACGACCCTACGGTGCGGGTGCGCGCCGCTGCCTTGTGGATGGCGCCGGCGGGCGGCGCGCTCACCGGCCGCGCGGCGCTGTGGGCGTGGGGCGTTATCAAGGAGCCGCCGAGCCGGGTGATGGTGCAGGTGCGCCACCCACTCCATCGACAAGCGCCCGCATGGATCCGGCCGTACCGGCCACGCACGGCTCCGGCACCGATTGCGGTGCGCGGCATGCTGACCGTGCCTTTGGCACATGCCGTGGTCCATGCGTGGAACGAAACTCGGGGCGAGACTGCCTTGGCGCTCGTCGTGACCGCGATCGGTGGCGGGCACGTCAGTGCGGCCGACGTCGCTGGCGCTGTGGCGCTCACCGGCCGGGTTCGCGCACGGCGGGGACTTGTGGCTTTGCTGGAGGAACTCGTCAACGGAATCACCAGCTACCTGGAGCACCGCGCCAAGACTCGTGTCTTTCCACCGGCAGATTTCCCCGAACTGCAATGGCAGGTCAGCATGGTGGTGTGCGGGCGTGATCGCACGCTGGACGCATTCGATCCCAGTTCGAGAACAGCCCTCGAGTTCGATTCGAATTCCTGGCACGGCAAAGTCGAAGATCGTGTGGGCGATATCGAGCGCGATGCGGAGTTCTCGTCAGTCGGAATCCTCTCGTTGCGCTTTGACTTCTTCGCCATTTTCAACCAACCCGAGTGGTGCCAAGCCATCTACCGCAATACGCGAGCCGAGCGGCTTGACGCAACCACAACGTCGGGCCCCGGCGTGGCTACGCTCACCAATTAGCCTCCCCCACCGTTGTGGTAGATGAGCGGTGAAAAGCGGCTCTGAATCACCGCTGAGGTACCCCAAAGCGGGGGGTTGCCCCCAAATCGCATTGTGGGGGTTGGCCCCCAAACCGCATTGCGGGGGTGCAGGGGTGCGGCCCCGCACGCTTACGCCTCGACGTCCTCCGGCACAAAGTCCACGCCGGCCTCGGCACGCTGCTCCGGCGTGATGGGCGCGGGAGCCTCGGTGAGCGGGTCGTAGCCGCCGCCGGACTTGGGGAACGCAATGACCTCGCGGATGGACGGCGTGCCAACGAGCAGCGCGACCACGCGGTCCCAGCCAAGCGCGATCCCGCCGTGCGGCGGCGCTCCAAACTGGAAGGCGTCGAGCAGGAAGCCAAACTTCTCCTGAGCCTCTTCCTCGCCAATGCCCATCACGGAGAACACGCGCTGTTGCACGTCGCGGCGATGGATACGGATTGACCCGCCGCCAATCTCGTTGCCGTTGCACACGATGTCGTAGGCGTACGCGTTGGCCGCGCCCGGGTCGGTGTCGAACGTGTCCATGAATTCGGGCTTGGGGCTCGTGAAGGCGTGGTGCACCGCCGTCCATGCGGAGTGACCCAGCGCAACGTCGTCGTCCGCCACGTCCACGGCCTTGAACATCGGCGCGTCAACTACCCACACAAACTCGAACCGGCTCTCGTCGATGAGGCCAACGCGGCGCGCGATTTCGTTGCGTGCCGCTCCAAGCAGCGCTCGTGAGGGGCCGACGCTCCCGGCAGCAAAGAAGATGCAGTCGCCTTCAGCTGCGCCCACCGCGGCAGCGAGCCCGGCGAGTTCGCGTTCGGAGAGGTTCTTCGCCACGGGCCCAGTGAGCTCCCCGTCCTCACCAACGAGCACGTAGGCGAGCCCCCGCGCACCGCGCTGCTTGGCCCAGTCTTGCCATGCGTCGAGCGTCTTGCGCGGCTGCGAGGCACCTCCCGGCATCACCACAGCCCCTACGTACTCTGCCTGGAACACCCGGAATGGAGTCTCCGCGAAGTACGCGGTGAGGTCCGTAAGCTCCAGCCCAAAGCGCAAGTCGGGCTTGTCGGAGCCAAACCGCGCCATGGACTCGGCGAACGTGATGCGTGGGATGGGCGTAGAGACCTCGTAGCCGATGAGCGACCACAACTCACGCACAATCTCCTCGCCGAGCGCGATGACATCGTCCTGGTCAACGAAGGACATTTCCACGTCGAGTTGCGTGAACTCGGGTTGACGGTCCGCGCGGAAGTCTTCATCCCGGTAGCAGCGCGCAATCTGGTAGTACCGCTCCATGCCCGCAACCATCAGCAGTTGCTTGAAAAGCTGCGGCGATTGCGGCAGCGCGTACCAGGAGCCCGGCGACAGCCGGGCGGGGACCAGGAAGTCGCGAGCACCCTCAGGAGTGGAGCGCGTGAGCGTTGGGGTCTCGATCTCGATGAAGTCGTGACGGTCAAGGACGCGGCGAGCAGCGGCATTGGCGCGTGAGCGCATGACCATCGCGGCGCGCGGGGCGGGCCGCCGCAGGTCCAAGTAGCGGTGCTTCAAGCGCGCCTCGTCACCAACGGTGACGTGCTCGTCGATGGGGAACGGCGTTGGCGCGGACGTGTTGAGAATCTCAACGGCACTTCCAACTACCTCCACCTCGCCGGACGGCAGGTTCGGGTTGGCGGATCCCTCCGGGCGCAGCCGCACTTCGCCCGTGACCTGAACCACGAACTCGTTGCGGAGCTCGTGCGCGATGTCCTCGCGCAGCACCACCTGGGCAAGTCCCGAGGCATCGCGCAAGTCGATGAACGCCACTCCCCCGTGATCACGGCGGCGCGCCACCCAACCGGCGAGCGTCACGGTGGTGCCAGCGTCGGCGGCACGAAGGGAACCTGCGAGGTGGGTGCGGAGCACTGAAGAAGCCTTTCGGAAATGCGTGGAGAGTACGGGTCAGTCTAGCCGCGCACGATTTTAGGGACGCACGATACGCGGCCAGCGATCCTCCGCAGGCGGCTCCCAGTTGCGAGCATCGGCGGCCACCTGTGAGCCGGAACGGATGTCCTTGACCTCCCCGGCATCGGGGAACCACACAAACGGGATCCCGCGCCACCTCGGCGGGAACGCCGCGCGCGCGCAGCGCGTCAGCCACAGCGTTGGAGTCACCGCGCGTGTCTTCATCGGTAACGGCCACCAATACGGCCGACGGCACGGCACGACTTGCGCTCGCCAGTCCAGCGGTCAATACCCGGCTTACCAGGCGCGACACGCCAATTGACAGTCCAACACCGGGGAACCCGCCACCGGCAACGAGCGAGTCATACCGCCCGCCTGAGCAGATGGAGCCCAGGTCCTCGTGGCCCTCAAGCACCGTTTCGTAGACGGCTCCCGTGTAGTAGTCGAGGCCGCGCGCGATGCGGAGGTCCGCCACTGCGGTGCCGGGAACGGCTGCGTTGACGGCGTTCACGAGCGCGGCGAGTTCGGCAACACCATCGGCGAAGAGCTTCTCCGCTTCCGCGTCGCCGTTGGTGAAGCTGGTCTGCCACAGATCGTCGATGGCCGCGATGAACGAGGCATCTCGCGAGTGGATCTTGGCGAGTTCCAGCACCGCATCCTGTGCCGTCTCGCTGACTCCCTTGGCTGCGAGTTCCGTACGCACGCCATCGGAGCCGATCTTGTCCAGCTTGTCCACCGAGCGCAGGGCTCCGGGAATATCTTCAACGCCAACGGAGCGATAGAAGCCCTCCACCAGACGGCGGTTGTTGATGTGCATGGTGGCGCGCGGAATAGGGAGCGCGGCGAGAGCGCGGGCCATGACGATCGCGACCTCGGCCTCGAGGTGCGCCGGCAGCACGTCCCGTCCCACTACGTCGATGTCCGCCTGATAGAACTCGCGATACCGGCCCTCTTGGGGACGCTCGCCACGCCAGACCTTCTGAATCTGATACCGCCGGAACGGGAACGCAAGGTGCGGAGCAAACTCTTCTACGTACCGTGCGAAGGGCACCGTGAGGTCAAAGTGCAAACCCAGCCGAGCGTCGGCCTTCTCCTCTGCGGCTAGGCGGGAGAGCGCGTAAATCTCTTTGGCAGCGTCGGAATCCCCTGCCAAGCGTCCTACCGGTTCTACTGCGCGCGTCTCGATCTCTGCAAAGCCGTGCAGCGCGAAAACTTCGCGAAGGCTCGCGATGACGGAGGCCTCAACGATCCGGTCAGCGGGGGTCCATTCGGGGAAGCCGGACAAGGGTGAGACGCGAGCCATGACGCTCATTGTTCCATCCCGTGACCTTGCGCAGACGCGCGCCGAGCGTGGCTCCGGCAGCCGCGGTGGCTAAGCAGACCCGTTGGCTGAGTATTGTTGGGGGCATTGCCCGCGCTGGCACAACCACCGGAGACTCCGATTGGCGGCCAGCCATGTCCTTGATCATCAATGAGGTGACCATCCAATGAGCTCGCCAGACCCTAGCGAGACCACGCCCGC
>CAYMRO010000112.1:0-1113 GCA_964392875.1 uncultured Demequinaceae bacterium | reverse complement strand
GTGGTGGCCGCGCACGCGACTCACCCCGTCAAGGTGCCCGTGGCGCAAGAGGTGTCCGAAGAGGACCGCGAAGCCGCAGCCAAGTTTGGTTCCGTCAAGGACGGCGTAGTCAAGGTCAAGGACGGCTCCACCAAGGTGGACGTTGGTCCGGCTCAGGGCGACGATCCCCTCGCGCCCTACGTACGCGGCTACTTTGACCTCAAGGCGTCCATTGATCGCCTCAAGGTGCGCCTGCAGGCAGCGGAACTGTCGCCAAAGGACATCGACGAGTCGCTCGACGCGATCCGTGCCGCGCTCCTTGAGCCCACCGTTGTGGGAGACCTCAAGGCGCTCCGTGAAGAGTTCCTCGAGATCGAGACGAGCGGCCTCGCCGCCCGCGAGGCGGTTGCCGAGGCTCGACGCAAGGCTCGCGCCGAGGCGTTGGAGCGTCGCGAGGAGTTGGTCAAGCGTGCCGAGGAGATCGCCGCCACCCCCATTGCGCAAGTTCATTGGAAGAACGCCACCACCGAGCTGCGTGGTCTGCTCGATTCCTGGAAGGAGGCGCAGCGCACTGGTGCTCGCCTCGCCAAGGACTCTGAACGCGAGCTATGGAAGCGCTTCACTCACGCGCGCACCACGTTTGAGAAGGCACGCAAGCACCACTTTGCCGAGGTGGACGGCGCAAACACGGCTGTCGCTTCGCGCAAGGAGGCGCTTGTGGCCCGCGCGGAGGCGCTGACTTCGAGCACGGACTTTGACCGTGGAGCACGCGAGTTCCGCGACCTTATGGCCGAGTGGCGCACGTCCGGTCGCGGCCGTCGCAGCGTTGACGACGCACTGTGGAAGCGGTTCCAGACCGCGCAGGACGCGTTTTTCCAGACCAAGCGCGCCCAGGAGGATGCCGCTGAGGCAGCGCTCGCTCCCAACATTGCCGCGGCCTCTGCGGCGGTGAAGGCCGCGGAGAACGCGTTGCCCGTGAAGAACCTCGCCGCGGCAAAGGCTGCCCTGCGCACCGCCCAGGATGCCTTCGAATCCGCGGGCCGGCTGCCCCGCGCGGAGTCGCAGACTCTCACCAATCGGTTGCGTGCGGTGGAGCGTGCCGTTCGGGAGGCAGAATCTGCCGCTTGGAGCTCG
>CAYMRO010000111.1:0-7441 GCA_964392875.1 uncultured Demequinaceae bacterium | reverse complement strand
ACGAGGAGGGCGGTGCTTTCGAACTGTGGTGGGCGGGAAGCCTCCCAAAGCCGGTCGTCGAGGATAGTGCGATCCGCTACCAGGATGTGCGCCCGGGCATTGACCTTGTCTTCTATGTGACTGCCACCGGCTATGAGCAGTTCTTTGTCGCCAAGACTCCGAAGGCGCTACGCGCGGCGCGGTCACTGTCGCTGTCATTCACGAGCCCAGACCATACCCTGCGAGCACAAGGCGACACGTTGGTTGTCAAGGGGGACGACGGGGCCCGAGTCGCGGAAGTGTCCGGCGTATCCGTTTGGGATGCTTCGGCCGATATTGACCGGATGAATCCGGTCTCAACCATGGCTGCACCCAAGGACACGGCACAGAGCAAGCCGGGCAGTGACCGAGTCGCAGCGAACTTGAATGTGTCCCCCGAGGCACAAGCCATGGACGTGGCCACCACTATCAAGGGTGACGTAGGAACCGTCGAGATTGACGTGTCCCCACTTTGGTGGAGTGGTTGTTTGTGTGTAAATCATGCCGCGGCTGCCGCGGTGTTGTGAAGGGCTTCGAACTGATTGGGGCTGAGATAGCCGATCGCGGAGTGGCGTCTGCGCGGGTTGTAGAACGCCTCGATCCATTCGAAGATCGCGGCCTCGAGTTCGGCCCTGGTGGCCCAGGAACGGCGGTCCAGGAGCTCGAGTTGCATCGAGCCCCAGAACGATTCCATCAGTGCGTTGTCATACGCGGACGCGACGCGTCCCATCGAGCCCATCGAGCCTGCTTGGCGCAGCCTCACGCCGAACAGCCACGATGTGAACTGGGTGCCCCGGCCAGAGTGCACGAACGTGCCGTGAGCGTCACGGCGCATCCTGGCCATCTCGATTGCGTCCAGGACCAGTTCGGTGCGCAGGTGGTCCGCGATGGACCAGCCCACGCAACGGCTGGAGAACACGTCGATCACGGCCGCGCAATACACCCACCCTTGACCAGTGCGGTGCTGGGTGATGTCCGTGACCCACAGCTGGTCAGGACCGTCCGCCTGGAAGCGACGCTGAACGTGGTCTTCGAACACAGCAGGCAGCCGATACGGCTTGCCGTGACGGAACTTGCGGTGGTGAACGCCCTGCAAACACGCGTCACGCATCACTCGTTCGATCCTCTTGTGGTTCACCACGACGCCGTGGCCGAGCCTGAGTTCCGCATGGACCCTGCGCACCCCATACGTTCCGCGCGACGCCGCATGGATCGCGGTAATCACCGCCGTGAGTTCCTGGTCAGCGCGCTCACGCCGCGACGGTCCTCGCGCCCTCCACGCATGGAATCCCGACACCGACACCCCCAACTTGCGGCATGCCACCGTAATCGGAACCCCTTCCCCGGCCAGTTCATGAACCAGCCGGAACGTCATTTTGGGAGGACGTTCTCCTTCGCGAAGAACGCCGCCGCACGTTTGAGGATCTCGTTCTCCATCTCCAAACGCCGGATCTCTTTGCGCAACGCCACGACCTCCGCATGCTCGTCCGAGGTCACCCCGGACTTGTCGCCCCCATCAATCGCAGCCTGCCGCGCCCAGTTGCCCAACGTGGTCGCAGACACCCCCACCTCGCGGGCTGCTTTGTCCACCGTGAGTCCGCTCGAGCGATACAGCCGCACTGCAGGCTCACGGAACTCCCTCGAATACGCCGGCACCTTTGCCATCAGGACTCCAATCGTCGGGCCTCAACCCGATGCTAGGACTCCACCCAACGGGGGACACGTCACTCGCGGCCGGTATCGAAGATCGTCCGACGAGGGTGCAACAGCTTTGAACCGGACACCGTAGTCACGTTGGCCGACGGCTCAACTAAAGCCATTGAGGATGTCGTCGTTGGTGACGAAGTGCTGTCCTCCGACGGCACCACCACTGTTGGCGAGCCAGTCACTGATCTGATCCGCCACCTGGACGGTCACTCCTGGGTGGACCTCACCATCGTCACCCTTGCTGGTTCAGAAGCCATCTCCGCCACTGCGGAACACCCGTTCTGGGTCGTTGCGCGAGCAGAAGCGATCGTGGGAGCCAGCACCATCGGCGCTCCAGGAACATGGACAAACGCCATCGACCTCAACACCGGCGACGTCCTCACCACCGCTGAGGGAACGGCAGCACTCGTCGTCGCCGCTACGACACGCCAAAGCACCGACTGGGCCTACAACCTCACCATCGCCAACACCCACACGTACTATGTAGGCGACCAACCTGTACTGGTGCACAACTCGCGCCCCGACGCTTGTGGACTCCCGGGTATGTCCAAAGGAAAGTTGCATGGTGACTTACCACCGAACATCCCCACGCACGTAGGCCTGAGTGATCTCATGAAGGGACATGCGAAGTTGAGTAAGTCGGTCGCAACTCGCGTTGGCGAGAAGAGCCGTTTCGGGAGGCTTGACGCTGGTCACGCACGGCGTCTCGCTTCTGAGCAGCGCTTGCTTGCGCAAGTTGTACGACGAATCGGCAGTTGGAGATAGTTTGACGTACGGATTCGGGCCAGCCTCGTGGCTCAGGAAAAGGGTGGGAATGGAGAGGGGGCGATACATCTATCGCCTAACCCAGCGCCTCAATGATGAGTTTGTCGACGATGGGGCGTACGGCGAGCTGAGTGCTCTACTGGATTCTCCCCGCAACCGGGAGCGCCGGAACGGACTCTGGGTTGCTTCAGAGGTAGTGCACGTGCCGAACTTCGCCATCTCCGCCGCGGTTGCATCCTTGAATGCCGAGGAGCCAGCGGAGCGGTATTGGTCTCGATCGATTATCGCCAACGCTCGTGGGACGGTGCCTCACGTAGAGGTTGCTCAGGCACTCTCCGATGAACTGTGCGAATCGCCGGATGGCCTCGATGACCCAGGGAGTCTCGCTTCGGCCCTGCTCGATGAACTCATCGCCCTGCCCGGTCAGGGAGTTACAAACGCTGATGCAACGCGTGACCCCAATTCTGAATACTCGAAAACAGTCTCAGAGTTGGCCAAGGTGGTCGAGACGCTCTCGCGGCTTATGAGCGATCAGATTCCAGAGGTGCCGACTAGTCGGGAAGATCTTTCGGCCATGAAGCGCATCAGCCGGGAGCTTGTGGAGCTCGAGAGGGTCGCGAGAGCAGCGTGGGCTCGAGACATCCTTCAGAGGGAGTGACTGCAACTCCATTGAGCGCCGACTGGGCCTACAACCTCACGACCGCAAACACCACACCTACTTACCATGTAGGCCCCGAATCAGGACTGGTGCACAATGCGAATCGTGTCCGACAAGCTGGGCTCGCGAGACTGTGGCGCACTGGGACAAGGGGACGTTCGCGAATCTCACCCGAAGCATCATCTGCCACCGGGCCAAGCATTGCCACGGGCGGCCCACTCGGGCGTACGCAATGCAAAGCGTTGCCTTGGCGAACGCGTGGGCGCTACGGGAGTATGAAGCAGGACAGCAGGTGCTAGGGGCAGCATCGTGGCGGCCAGAGGAAGGACGTACACAGCGTGGTTACGGCGGGGCAAGCAGAGAGTGACGCTGGATACACTCCACGGTAAGTGCTGCGAGTTTTGTCTTGCTGGGCATGGTAGCGACATGGATCACAGAGGGACCCAGGCGGTGGTTCTCCGGTCGAGCGTTCGCAGCCGGAGCCGGCAATGGCGATTCGATCGAAGATATTTGAACACCCCCGATGAGTCCCCATGAGTTATGAATCCCGAGACTCATACGACGTTTCATTATGGGGCGAGGGTACCGACGGTGCAGAGTTGATTGCGGAGCGCGACGACGTCCGGGAAGTGGCGCCCGTATTCGTGTGGTTACTCGCGAAAGCCGATGACGCCGCGGCGGAGTGCCAACGCGAGTTCATGGTAATTGCGTGGATTGCCCGACCCGATGCGAGCTTATTGCTAGACGCGACGCTCATCTCTGCGCTGGCCCATGCGCGTGTGACCATGCGCTTCGTGGCACACCTGGCCGGCGAGGCCGTCTGGAGAGAAGCGTTGCCTGTAGACGTGGCCCGCGGTGCGCTTGAGGCGCATCCTTTCGAGACGATCAGTGTGTCTGATGGGGACGGTGAGACAAGGTCCGGCGCCATCACCAACGGACGCGACGTAGGTGCGGAGTTGGCCGCCGTGCACATCGAACGATCGCGGGCTCGTGAACCGAAGACCCCGGAGATCACGATGCGACTACACGCCCGTGCACGTGGCGCCGAGTTTTTCGTGTCTCAACCGACATTGACTGCCCTTGCGGACGCGGCCGCAACCGTTCGTGTTCGGCTTTCGACGTTGGGCCCGTCAGTCATTGAGGATGGCGGCCAATTGCGTCGTGCTGTACTCCTGCCGCATGTATGCGAGGAGCTCGCCGTGGAGCTTGAGGACGGGGAATATGGGGTCATCGACGGGCCGCGCGGGGGCGAATTGCGCTCGGCCGGGGTAGTACTGGCCCGATGTCCCCACTGTGGGACATCGTTGCTTCCGGTCTCAGATGGATTAGTGTCGGTATTCGCCCCGTGCGTCCCCAAGTGCTTGGAGCATCCGCAAGATCGGCAGCACGTCTCAGTCAGCACCGACCATGGGAGCGTCCAAAGCCATGACCGTGGATGTGCCTGAGTCCATGACGAAGACGTTCGTGCGGATTTCGACCGGCGAGAGACAGATCAAGTTCGCCGACTCCCAGGATGAAGCAGTTGCGTGGCTCGAGGGCTACGAATTGATGAGCGACGCACATCTGGTGAGTGACCTCTCCGGTCACGTCGCGGAAGTGTACGGGACCGGTTCGTCCGAACGCGCCTGGGAGGCTCTGCCATCGTTGGGAGCGCCCAGCGGAAAGACACTAGACGCGGCACGGTCTGTGCTTGTTGAACATATTGCGGCGCTGGGTCACGACTCAAACGCGCCACGATCCCCGGAGTTGGACTTGCTTACTGAGTTGCTTGCGAACTGGCCGCGGCTATAGGGGGCGTGTTTGATGCCTACAACAATCGATCAGGAATCTGTAGACGCCCTCCTGAACTGGATCCAGCGCCGGGCAGTGGCATGCCTGGAAGTAGAGGGCGTCGCGGCGGTAACCACCATCGCCGATGGTCACGAGTTGGGCGTGCTAATTGTCGTCGCGCAAGGTGCCCGCCGGGTCTGGATCGAACCCAGGGATCTTGAATGGGATCAAGCCGGGCGCATAACTGGCGCATCACTGATGGTATTCGCGCTCAGCGTCCGCGGTCAGCGACGCAGCCCCCGACGAGTCCACGTCGGCGGGACGGGCGTCGTACTAGTCGAGCGGTCGGGCCGAAGGCGATTTGAAGAAGTGGACCCAGAATCGTCCGACCTTGAACGCACGTCCCTTTGCGCTTCGCTCAAGGTCGCGCTTTCGGACTAGAGATTGAGTGGATTCGTGCCGCCCAATTGACACCCACTACGCAGCAGCGAAGGAGGATCACACGACCACCGCGGGACTCTTCACCATCTTTCCCTTAGGGACCAGTAGTTCGACGGCGGGTTCGGATCTCTGCGCCCCGATACCATTGACCCCATGACCATCCGCGCGATCCGTGGCGCCACCACGCTGGTTGAAGACGAACGCCAACACCTTCACGAACGCACCAAGGAACTGGTCGAGTCGATCATGACCGCCAACCTGCTCGGCATCGATGACGTGATCTCCGTGTTCTTCACCTGCACGCCGGACATCGTCAGTGACTTCCCGGCCGCCGCGGCACGCGAGATGGGTTTCGGCTCCGTCCCGCTCATGTGCGCCCAGGAGATGGCCGTGCCGGGTGCCCTGCCCAAGGTGATCCGCGTCATGATGCACGCCAACCTCGACGTGGCTCGCGTAGACGTCAGCCACGTCTACCTCCACGAGGCGCAGTCGCTTCGGAAGGACCTCGCGCAGTAGCCATGACCTCTCACGTGCACATCGTTGGTGCCGGCCTCATTGGCGCGAGCCTCGGTATTGGCCTCACCGCCGAAGGCTGGACCGTCACCCTCGACGACGCCAACCCGGAAACCGCCAAGCTGGCGCGCAGCATCGGCGCCGGCGGCGAACTTGGCACCGCCCAACCCGACGTCGTAGTGGTAGCCGCACCACCGTCGGCCGCTCCTGAGCTGGTTAGTAACGCTCTCAAGCAATGGCCCGACGCTGTCGTCACCGACGTTTCGAGCGTCAAGACGCCTGTGGCCGACGCGGCACATGCCACGGGTCACGGCGATCGCTACGTGGGCTCGCACCCCATGGCGGGCCGCGAAATCAGCGGCTCGCTCGCCGCTCAAGGCGACCTTTTCAAGGCGCGCCCGTGGGTGGTGTGTCGCAACGGCGCCACAGACGCCGCCGTTCAGCGCGTGGTGGACATTGCCACCGCCCTGCAGGCCGACGTTGTGTTCATGGATGCGGGCCCGCACGACGCCGCGGTGGCGCGGGTTTCGCACGCTCCACAGGTGGCGGCATCGGCCGTAGCGGCGGCGCTCGGGACTCTGCATCCAGACGACATCGCCCTTGCGGGCCAGGGACTTCGCGACGTGACGCGCATCGCTGCTTCGCAATCGGGCATGTGGGCGGATATCGCGCGCCTCAATCGCCACAACCTCATTGCCACGCTTGACCACATCATCGGCGACCTTGAAGACGTGCGCGAGGCCGACGACATCGGCGAGGCGGTCACCGACCTCATTGAGCGCGGACGCCTGGAAGTGGCGCGGATCCCCGGCAAGCACGGCGGCGCGCCGCGCGACTGGGCCGCCGTGACCGTGATCGTGCCAGACACCCCCGGCCAACTGGTGAGGCTGCTGCAGCAAGCGGCGGCCGTGGGCGCCAACGTGGAGGACATCTCCATTGAGCACTCGCCGCGCCAGAGCGTAGGTTTGACAACGCTGTACGTGTTGCCCGCCAGCGCGCAAGGCCTGGTAGACGCACTGGAAGCCAACAACTGGGAGGTGGTGCGCTCGTGAGCGGCCTCGTGATCGCCATCGACGGACCCGCAGGCACGGGCAAGTCCACCGTTGCGCGCGAAGTGGCCCGGCGGCTGCGTCTCGCCTACTTTGACACCGGCGCCACCTACCGCGTTGGCACCCTCAATTGCCTTCGGGAGGGCGTGGACCCAGGCAACCATGACGACGTGTGCGCCATGCTCGAAACCATGAACGTGGAGCTGCGCCTGGACCCCGCAAACCCGCGCGTCATCCTCAACGGCGAGGACGTTTCCGCTCTTATCCGTGCGGACACCGTTGCGCTCAGCGTTTCCAAGATCTCTACCAACCTCGAGGCGCGCGCAATACTGGGGAACATGCAGCGCGCCGTCATTGCTGAGGAAGTCGCGGGCGGCTTCTCCGAGGGGCGCGGCATCGTTGCTGAGGGCCGCGATATCACCACCGTTATCGCTCCCGACGCTCCCGTGCGCGTGCTGCTCACGGCCGACGAAGAGACGCGCGTTGCTCGACGCTCCGGCGAGGGGGCCGACCCCGGCAC
>CAYMRO010000110.1:0-7451 GCA_964392875.1 uncultured Demequinaceae bacterium | reverse complement strand
GCCTGGCCACGGAGTACAGCCCCAACTACACGGGCACTCCCATCGAGGCGTCCGACGCGGTAGGAGACGTGGTCGTTTCCCAGTCCGGTGCCGTGGCGTACACGAAGGGCCAAGGGTGGGTGGAAGGAGCGGACTATTTTGACCTGAGCTCGATGACCGCGGGGCTGCAAGCCGGTCAGTCCATTGTGGGTGTGCACTTCACTGTCGATCCCGATAGCGCTGACCTCAACAGCAGTCCGCAACTGGTGATGATTCTCGAGTCCGCCTCAGAGGAAAATCTGCGAGGGGACATGAATGACGCCATCGAGGGCTACCTTGGCGGCATGCGCGGCAGTGGCGCAGAGTTTGATGATCCGCACATCGTCGAATACTCCACGGCCAATGGGCTCGAGGGCTATTCGGCAGAGTTTCAGCCCGTCATCTCTGGTGTGGCCACGGACGCACGCGTAGCGGTGGTGGCCCGCGGCGAGCGTGCGGTCTTTGTGCAGTGGATCTCGTATGACGGTCCCATGGACGGGCAGGCGATGGACCAACTCCTCGAGAGTCTGCGTATAGACGAGTAAGAACCAAACTTGAGCGCCTCCTGCTCAAGTTTTGCGAAAGCCGCTTGACAGCGTCGGCCTCAAGGCGTAACTTGAGCGTGGGCCACTCAACTATCGAGTGGGCACTGCTGAGTTACCAAGGAGGACATCACATGTCACGAGCAGTAGGAATTGACCTCGGCACCACCAACTCTGTGGTCGCCGTACTTGAGGGTGGCGAACCCACCGTCATCGCCAACGCCGAGGGCGCTCGCACCACCCCATCCGTGGTCGCGTTCTCCAAGACTGGCGAGGTACTGGTTGGCGAGATCGCCAAGCGCCAGGCCGTCACTAACGTTGACCGCACCATCGCATCCGTCAAGCGACACATGGGTACCGACTGGACCCAGGAAATCGACGGCAAGAAGTACACGCCGCAAGAGATCAGCGCGCGTATCCTCGGCAAACTCAAGCGCGACGCCGAAGAGTACCTGGGCGAAAAGGTGACGGACGCCGTCATCACCGTGCCGGCCTACTTCAACGACGCCGAGCGCCAGGCAACCAAGGACGCCGGCGAGATTGCGGGCCTCAACGTGCTGCGCATCGTCAACGAGCCCACGGCTGCCGCCCTCGCGTATGGCCTCGACAAGGGCAAGGAAGACGAGCTCATCTTCGTCTTTGACCTTGGTGGCGGAACGTTCGACGTCTCCCTCCTCGAGGTTGGCAAGGACGAGGACGCCTTCGCGACCATTCAGGTGAAGGCCACCGCGGGCGACAACCGCCTTGGTGGCGACGACTGGGACCAGCGCGTTGTTGACCACCTCATCAAAGAGGTCAAGAACGCAGAGGGCGTTGACCTGTCCAAGGACAAGTCCGCGGTACAGCGTCTGCGTGAGGCCGCGGAGCAGGCCAAGAAGGAGCTCTCGTCTGCTCAGCAGACCACGATCTCCCTCCAGTACCTCTCCATTGGCGAGAACGGCCCCGTGCACCTTGATTCCAAGTTGACGCGCGCGCAGTTCCAGCAGATGACGGCAGACCTCCTGGAGCGCACCAAGGCGCCCTTCCAGCAGGTCATCAAGGACGCCGGCATCAAGCTCAGCGCCATCGACCACGTTGTCCTCGTTGGTGGATCCACCCGCATGCCCGCGGTCACCGAGCTGGTCAAGGAACTCACCGGCGGTCAGGAGCCCAACAAGGGCGTGAACCCCGACGAGGTGGTGGCCGTTGGCGCCGCCCTTCAGGCTGGCGTCATCAAGGGCGAGCGCAAGGACGTACTGCTCATCGACGTCACTCCCCTTAGCCTCGGCATCGAGACCAAGGGCGGCGTCATGACGCAGCTCATCGAGCGCAACACCGCCATTCCCACCAAGTCCTCTGAGGTGTTCTCCACCGCGGAAGACAACCAGCCGTCCGTGCTCATCCAGGTCTACCAGGGCGAACGTCAGTTCGCGCGGGACAACAAGCTGCTCGGCACGTTCGAGCTGGGCGGCATTGCGCCCGCCCCACGCGGCATGCCGCAGATCGAGGTCACCTTTGACATCGACGCCAACGGCATTGTCCACGTCCACGCCAAGGACCGCGGCACTGGCAAGGAACAGTCCATCACCGTGACGGGCGGCTCGGCGCTTTCTAAGGAAGACATCGAGCGCATGGTCAAGGACGCGGAGGAGCACGCGGACGAGGACAAGGCTCGTCGTGACGAGGCGGAGATCCGCAACAACGCGGAGACGTTTGCCTACTCCACGGAGAAGATTCTCTCCGACAACGAAGACAAGGTTCCCGCCGAGGTGGCCGATGACGTCAAGGCAGCGATCGCGGAGGTCAAGACCGCGCTCGAAGGCACGGACGTTGACGCCGTCAAGACCGCGCATGAGGCCCTCGTGACCAAGGCGCAGAAGATCGGTGAGGCGGTGTACGCGGCCCAGCAGGCCGAGGAAGCCGCGCCGAGCGCCGATGGCGGCGAGGCTCAGGCAGACGACGATGTCGTTGACGCCGAGATCGTGGACGACGAAGAGTCCAAGTAGCCTCAGTTGGGCCGACGGGTGGGTCACCACTCGTCGGCCCAACGCCAAGTCGTGACTACAGCAATGCAGTGAGAGTTTGGAGCAGCAATGAACGACTCGACAGGTTTCAACACCCCCGATGACGAAGGCGCCGAAAACGCCCTCACCGACGCCGCCTCGATTGTCGACGGTGCCGCCAACGCGCTCGACACCAACAACGACGGCAAGGTCAGTGCAGAAGAACTAGCCGCCGCTGACGAACTCGCGGCGGGCGACGCCCTGGACCAGGCCCAATTGAAGGCCGCGGAGCACCTCGAAGATCTGAAGCGCCTGCAGGCCGAGTACGTCAACTACCGCAAGCGTGTTGACCGCGACCGCTCCATGGCGTCCGAGGTGGCCACCGCTCAGACCATCGAGGCGCTCATCCCCACGCTCGATGACATCGCCGCCGCGCGCGAACACGGCGACCTTGAGGAGGGACCGTTCGCGTCCATCGCCGCAAAACTCGAGGCGGCACTCGGACAATTGGGCTGGTCCAGCTTTGGCGCGGTGGGCGAGGTCTTTGACCCCGCTCTCCACGAGGCCCTGATGTCGCAGCCAAGCACGGACGTGAGTCAACCGACCATCGTGACGGTGGCCCAGCCAGGACACCGCGCGGGCGACCGCATCCTCCGCCCGGCGCGCGTCATTGTTGCCCAGCCGGAGTGACCAATAACTGAACGGAAGGGATAGCCGTGGCGAGCCAGGACTGGTTTAGCAAGGACTTTTACGCCGCCCTTGGCGTCCCCAAGAATGCCGACGACGCCACCATCAAGAAGGCGTATCGCCAACTCGCCAAGGAGTCGCATCCGGACAGAAACCCAGGCGATGCCAAGGCGGAACAGCGCTTCAAGGAAGGCACGGAGGCGTACACCGTGCTCTCGGATCCCGAGCAGCGCAAGCAATACGATTCCGTGCGCGCAATGGGTGGCGGCGGCGCTCGCTTCCAAGCGGGCGGCGGTGGTGCCCAAGGCTTTGAAGATGTCTTTGGGGGCATGTTCGGCGGCGGTGGCGGCAGGGCGCAAACCGGTGGCGCGGGCTTTGAAGACATCCTCAGCCAGATGTTCGGTGGCGGCGCCCAGCGCGGACCTCAAAAGGGCTCCGACATTGCGGCCGTCACCGAGGTCTCATTCCGCGAGGCCGCAGAGGGCGCAACCGTCACTCTTGGGCTGGATGGGCAACGCGTCTCCACGCGCCTTCCCGCCGGCGTCCAGGACGGACAGAAGATCCGCGTGCCCGGCAAGGGACGCCCCGGTGCGAACGGCGGCCCCGCGGGCGATCTCCTGCTTACGGTGCGCGTAGCCAAGCACCCCGTTTTCTCGTACGACGGGCTGAACTTGAGGGTCACTCTCCCGGTGACCTTCGCGGAGGCCGCGCTCGGCGCGACTGTTGAGGTCCCCACGCTCACCGGCGACAAGGTGACGGTGAAAATCCCGGCGGGCACCGCGTCGGGCCAAATATTGCGAGTCAAGGGACGGGGGCTCAAGGCTCGTGACAAGACCGGCGACCTCCACGTGGCCATCCAGGTTGACGTGCCACGGAAGTTGTCACGCGAGGCCAAGAACACAGTCGAGGCGCTCGCCGCGCAACTTAAGGACAATCCGCGGGCGTCGCTCTACAAGGATGCGACGCGGTAATGGAAGCGCCCAACGTAGACGAGCCGGTGTTCCTCATCTCGGCTGCGGCGGAGCTTGCCGGGATGCACGCGCAGACTTTGCGGCAATACGACCGGCTGGGCTTGGTTGTGCCCAAGCGTCGCCCTGGCGGTGGCCGACGCTACAGCTTGCGTGACGTTGCCACGTTGCGTGAGGTGCAGCGCATGAGCCAAGACGAAGGTATCAACCTTGCTGGTATCGCCCGCATTTTGACGCTTGCCGCGCGCGTTACGGATCTCGAGACCGAGGTGGAGAAGCTCCGTCCGCGTGCCGACACGGGCGCGCGGGTCTTCACGTCAGGACCCACCGGTTCGGTAGTGATTGTGGAGCGCGGCCAGCGCGTCAGCCGGAACGAGGGACGCGCCGTGGTCATCTGGAGCGGCACCATCGACTAGCGCGAATGCCACGCGTGACATTCAAGACTTCGCAAACTTTTCGTTGACGCTGGGGCGCGTCTCCGCTACCTTGGGGGCACTCTCGAAATACGACAAATGGATACATAGGCGTAGCGCCGGACGGCGCATTACGAAGGTGAGGGGCCACTTGTCGCGAAGGATGATGCCTATTGGTGCGGTGCACGCACCGGCGGTTGGTGCGCGCGCGAGCGTGCGTGCGCGCGTCGCTCGGCGGGGCGCAATGGTCGCCGCGTTGGGGGTGGCGATCGCGACATTGCCCGCACAGGTTGCGAACGCCGTAATCGTTGGGCCCTTTCCGGATGACTATCAGCCCATGCCCGGCCAGGTCGTCATCGTCACCGTGGGCTGTGACCCTTCGGAGGCGTGGGTTGTGCGCGCGTCCTTCGCTGACGGTGCGTCCACGGTCATTGACTTCACGGGCGTCACGGACGCCGCGGGTGCCGACACCGGCTCTTTCACGGTGCCTGCCTCGATGACAGCAGGCACCAGCATGAGCCTCAACTTGTGGTGCGGTACCACCACCCCGTTCGACTCGGACCCGAGCGTGGAGCTTTCGGGTGTTGGGATGGTCGTGGCCGGCGCGCCGTTCCTCAGTTTCGCTCCGGCATCGGCAGCGCCAGGGGACACGCTTACCGCCAACCTTCAGTTCTGCGACCCCGGCGAGCCGATTCTCTTCCGGCTCTTCAACCCCATTGGCGGGCTCTTCGTGGACCAAACGCTGACTGCAGACGGCACGGGCGGCTACCTTGGCGCCGAGGTAGCAATCCCCACCACGGGGTACGCACCCGGTGACGATTTTGGGCTCGCCATGTTCTGCGGTGGCGTAGAGACGGAAGACCCTTCCGACTTCTTCACGACGTTTGGCACGGTAGTTGCTGCGGAGACGTCACCAAGCCCCTCACCCCCGGTCATTGACGATCTCGATGGTGACGATGACGGTGGTGACACGCTCGCCGAGACCGGTCCCGAGTTCACGGGCGTTGCCTGGGCGGCCGCTGCATTGCTGGGCGCGGGCCTCGTGGCGCTGACGGCGCTGCGTCGACGCGTTTGACCCCTGCCGGTTTCGACGGCCCAGGTTGACGGGCCGCAAGCTTGGCACCACCATGGTGAAATGGCCGATCCTCTCTCCACGCACGCGCACCACACCTTTGACTACATAGAGATACCTACGCTGGATCTCGAGGCGAGCGAGCGCTTCTACACGGCCGCATTCGGCTGGCGATTTGAGCCATACGGCCCCGCGTACCGTGCCATCGTGACGCCTGACGGCCGCGAGGCGGGCGGGTTGTCGCTCGTGGGTGAGGTGCAACCCGGGGGCGCGCTCGTGGTGCTGTTTTCGCGAAACGTGGCGGCCTCGCGCGACGCCGTGCGGGACGCAGGAGGCACCATCCTGCGCGAGATCTTCGACTTTCCTGGCGGCCAACGCTTCCATTTTGCGGACCCCAGCGGGATCGAGTTGGGCGTGTGGGGGTTCGCGCCCGAGGACGCCAACTAACCCGTCTCCGCCACCACGCCGTGGTTAGCCGCACCGTCCCTCGCCGCTAGCGCGTTTGCGGGGCCAATGCTCCCTAAAGCACGTTGGTCGGCGCCGCCCTCAGCGCGGTGCCGACCAACGTGCCCCATCTACTCTCAGCGGTAGACGGACTCCAGGAGGTCCTGGACATACGCGTGGGTATCTGGAAGGGACTCCACCCACACACGCGGAGGTTGACGCATGAGGTTTCCCACCCGCATTTCTACGGAACGTTCAGCAATGTGGTCGCGCAGGCTGGCGAGCCCGCTGCCCAGCGCCTGGTCGCGGTCAACGAGCACCGCGTACACGCCATCGGCAAGCCGCGCAATGGGGTGGCCAGCGCCATACGAGTCTTTGAGCGCGTGACCAACAGCAGCGTTGCGGGCTATGCGCTGCCAGGGGTCGTGATCCGCCACCGACACGTCCACGAGGACCAAGGCGTGAGTCTCGCTGACCTTAGAACCGGTGCCAGCGGCTGCGCCGTAAACCTCGGCGAGGCGCTGCACAAGGTACTCCGCGGTGCCCAGGCCGGATTCGGGATCCGACATCACGGGGGTGGTGGACGGCGCGGCGTCGCGCTCGGTCCAGCCCTCGCAGAGCGACCGGATGGACCGGATGGGAGCTGCCTGGAAGCCTGCCGAGCGAAAGAGGATCGCCATGTCGTCGATCGCCTCGGTGATTCCCACTCCGGCGGCTGCGCGCGCCTGCCCAAGTCGGAAGGCCGCTGGCGACGTGTCTACGCCCGCCTGAAGCGCCTCGGCGAGTGCCTCAGCAGCTGGCGTGTACCAGTCTCCGGGGCGCAGCCACACCGTGGAGACGCTCTCGGATTCCCAGGACCGCAGCAAGGCGGCAGCCTGGCCCGTCCCTGCGCTCGTCACGTCTGAAGTCATGCCCTATGAGAGGGATGAACGCTCACACTATGACGCGTGTCACACCAAAAGTTTCGGTTATTCGCGAACCGTGCTCAAGATGTGACCAATCCCCCACTCCCTGCCTTGTGTATGGGGGTGCGAAAAGGGGACACTATGAGGGCTAATATCCACCTTCCGGGGAGCAGGATGACCCACGAGGCGATCGCGCTATGGACGGAGACGTCCAGCGATCCTGAACTGATCGCTGGCGTACGCGCCGGCGACGGGACAGCCTTTGGCGTGCTCTACGAGCGCCACGTGGATGCCGCGCGCAAGGTCGCCGCTCAGTACACGAACAGCGCCACGGACGTTGACGATGTGGTCGCGGAGTCCTTCTCGCGAGTGTTGCGCGCGCTGCAGCGGGGCGACGGCCCCGATCTCGCCTTCCGCGCC
>CAYMRO010000109.1:0-7482 GCA_964392875.1 uncultured Demequinaceae bacterium | reverse complement strand
CTCGAGGTTGCCCTCGCGGTGCCGCCTTCAGCTGGTACACCTACTCCCCCACGCGCGTGAAGTACCCCTACATTCGCTCGGCACTGATCGAGGCCTACCGAGCCAAGCGGGCACAGTTCCCGGACCCAGTAGACGCATGGGCTGCGCTACAGGACGACGCCGTGGCCCGGCGCGCGTACCAAAAGGCGCGCGGCAAGGGCGGCTTGGTGCGCGCGTCGTGGCGTGAGGTCTACGAAATCGTCGCGGCCGCGCACGTGCACACCATCAAGCGTCACGGCCCAGACCGCGTCTTTGGCTTCTCGCCCATCCCCGCCATGTCCATGGCGTCGCACGCTGCAGGAAGCCGCTTCATCAGCCTCATCGGTGGTTCCATGCTGTCCTTCTACGACTGGTACGCGGACCTGCCGGTGGCATCTCCCCAGGTATTTGGCGATCAGACGGACGTGCCGGAATCGGCCGACTGGTTCAACTCGTCCTACCTCATCATGTGGGGCGCGAACGTTCCCGTGACGCGTACGCCCGACGCGCACTTCATGACGGAGGCGCGCTACCGTGGCCAAAAGGTAGTAGTGGTCTCCCCCGACTACGCTGACAACACCAAGTTTGCCGACGAGTGGCTGAGCCCGCACCCCGGCACCGACGGCGCCATGGCGATGGCCATGGGGCACGTGATCCTCAAGGAATTCTTCATCGAACGCCAGGTGCCGCGCTTCGTTGACTACGTCAAGCGCTACAGCGACCTGCCGTTCCTCGTGTCCCTGCGCGAACACCAGGGCGCCTGGGTCCCAGACAAGTTCATCACCGCCGCCGATCTTGGGGATACGAGCGAGAACGCCGCTTTCAAGACCGTGCTGATCGACTCCGCGACGGGCGCTCCGCACGTGCCAAACGGCGCGCTTGGGCACCGCTTTGGCGAAGAGGGCGAGGGCAAGTGGAACCTCGACCTCGAGGGCGTAGACCCTGCCTTGTCGCTGTTTGGCGCATCCGGAGCCCAAACGGCGGAGATTCTGCTGCCACGCTTTGACGCCACGCAAGAGGACAACGAGTCGGGGACGGCGCACCGGCGCGGGGTACCCGTAGCCCCCCTCAACACCACCACGGGAGAGCGCCTCGTCACCACGGTGTACGACATCCTGCTGGCGCAATACGGCGTTGGCCGCCCTGGCCTTCCCGGCGAATGGCCCGTGGACTACGACGACCCCTCCCCGTACACGCCCGCGTGGCAAGAGGAGATCACGGGCGTCTCCGCGAATCTGGTTGCACGCGTGGGCCGCGAGTTCGCCCTCAACGCGGAGAAGTCTCGCGGTCGCTCCATGATCATCCTTGGGGCGGGCACCAACCACTGGTTCCACTCCGACGCCACCTACCGCACGTTCCTCTCGCTCATCACCCTCACCGGTTGCCAAGGGATCAATGGCGGCGGCTGGGCACACTACGTGGGCCAGGAGAAGGTGCGCCCACTTACGGGCTGGGCAACGCTCGCCAATGCCACCGACTGGTCGCGCCCCCCGCGCCACATGATCACCACCGCGTGGGCTTACGTGAACACCAACCAATGGAAGTACGACGCTCTTGGGCCCGACGTTCTCGCGTCACCTCTTGGCAAGGGCATCTTCACGGATCGGTCGATGATCGGGACGCTCGCCCAGTCGGCACGCTCGGGTTGGATGCCATCCTTCCCCACGCTCAATACCAACTCGCTGGATTTGGGAGACGCAATCGTGGCGTCGGGCAAAACGCCTGCCGAGTATTTGGCGCCCAAGCTGCGCAGCGGCGACGTGTCATTCGCTGTGGAAGACCCCGACGCGCCCGAGAACTGGCCACGCGTGCTCACTGTTTGGCGAGCGAACCTCCTTGGCAGCTCCGCCAAGGGCAACGAGTACTTCTTGCGCCACCTGCTGGGTGCCGAGCACGCCATCAGCGCGGAACAGACGCCACCGGAACGGCGGCCAAAGGACGTGACGTGGCGAGACGACGACGAAGGCGGCAAGCTCGATCTGCTTGTTGACATCGACTACCGCATGACGAGCACGGGCATCTTCGCGGACATCGTGCTCCCGGCTGCTACGTGGTACGAGAAGCACGACCTCTCGTCAACGGACATGCACCCCTTTGTGCACGCGTTCACGCCCGCGATCTCGCCGCCGTGGGAGACCAAGAGCGACTACGACATCTTCCAGGAGCTGGGCCGCGAAGTGGGCCGCCTGTCCAAGGAGCACCTGGGCACACGCACGGACCTTGTGTGCGCGCCCTTGCAGCATGACACCCCTGATGCGATGGCCGTTCCCGGCGGCGTTGTCAAGGACTGGAAGATCGACGGCGCGGACATCGTGCCTGGTATCACGGCACCCAAGTTTGTGCTGGTGGAGCGCGACTACACGCAAATCGGCGACAAGATGAGTGCGCTCGGCCCCCTCGTGGAGAAGCTCGGCACCGTAACAAAGGGAGTCGCGTTCAACCAGACGCCAGAGGTCAAGCTGCTGGGTGAAGTCAACGGGCTCATCGCCCACGGGCCCATGGCCGGGCGGCCGTCACTCGCCGAGGACAGAGACGCGTGCGAGATGATCCTCGCGCTCTCCGGCACCACCAACGGCCGCGTGGCCGTGGAGGGCTTCCGGCACTTGGAGAAGCGCACGGGTCAACCGCTCGCAGACCTCGCGCTGGACAGCGAAGGCAAGCGCATCACGTTTGTCGACACGCAGACGCGACCCGTGCCCGTCATCACGAGCCCTGAGTGGTCCGGCTCCGAGCACGGCGGCAGGCGCTACACCGCCTTCGCTATCAATGTGGAGCGGCTCAAGCCGTGGCACACACTCACGGGCCGGCAGCACTTCTTCCTGGACCACGACTGGATGACGGAGATGGGTGAGCAGCTGCCCACTTACCGGCCACCGCTCAACATGGCGCGCATCTCGCAAGACGGGCCCACAGCGGACGGTGCGGCGGTTGCCGTGCGCTACCTCACCCCACACTCCAAGTGGTCCATTCACTCCAACTACCAAGACAACCAGTACATGCTGTCGCTCTCCCGCGGCGGCCCAGACATCTGGATGAGCTTGGAGGACGCCGCTGCCATTGGCGTCAAGGACAACGACTGGATCGAGGCATACAACCGCAACGGTGTGGTGGTTGCGCGGGCCATCGTGTCTCACCGCATGCCGCAAGGAACGGTATTCATGTATCACGCCAAGGATCGGCTCGTAAATGTGCCACTCTCCGAGCGGACCGGACGCCGCGGAGGCATCCACAATTCGCTGACACGGCTCATCCTTAAGCCCACCCACCTCATCGGCGGGTACGCGCAACTCTCATTCGCATTCAACTATTACGGACCAACAGGCAACCAGCGTGATGAAGTCACGTTGATCCGCCGCCGCAGCCAGGAGGTGACGTACTGATGAAGGTCATGGCCCAAATGGGCATGGTGATGAATCTCGATAAGTGCATCGGGTGCCACACATGTTCCGTCACATGCAAGCAGGCGTGGACCAATCGCGACGGCGTGGAATACGTGTGGTTCAACAACGTGGAGACCCGCCCGGGCCTTGGTTACCCCCGCACGTACGAGGACCAAGACAAGTGGCAAGGCGGATGGGAGCTCAACAAGCGCGGGCGCCTCAAGCTCAAGCAAGGCGGGCGCACCAAGCGCTTGATGTCGATCTTCTCCAATCCCAAACTGCCCGAGGTTGGCGACTACTACGAGCCGTGGACCTACGACTACGAGACCCTGCTCGCCTCGCCCGCCTCCAAGAACATTCCGGTGGCGCAGCCAAAGTCCGCGCTCACCGACGAGCCCATGCAGATTCGCTGGTCGGCAAACTGGGACGACAACCTTGGCGGTGCGGCGGAGTACGGGCCGCAAGACCCCATCGTCAAGAAGATCAAGGACGACGTCACCGACCGCATTTCGTTTGAGTTTGAGCAGGCGTTCATGTTCTACCTGCCCCGAATCTGCGAACACTGCCTCAACCCTGCGTGCGTAGCCGCCTGCCCCTCAGGCGCCATGTACAAGCGAGCCGAAGACGGCATCGTGCTCGTGGACCAAGACGCATGCCGCGGTTGGCGCATGTGCGTCTCGGGCTGCCCGTACAAGAAGGTCTACTTCAACCACAGCACTGGCAAGGCTGAGAAGTGCACGCTGTGCTACCCGCGCATCGAGGCCGGGCAGCCAACCGTGTGCTCGGAGACGTGCGTTGGCCGGCTCCGCTACTTGGGGCTGTTCCTGTACGACGCGGACCGCGTCACGGAGGCCGCCGCAACGCTTAACGAACAGGAGCTTTACCAGGCACAACTGGATCTGATCCTGGATCCGCACGATCCCGCAGTGCAGGAGCAGGCGCGGCGTGACGGCATTGCGGAAGACTGGCTGGAAGCCGCAAAGAAGTCCCCCGTGTACGCGCTCGCCAAGGACTTCAAGGTGGCGCTCCCGTTGCACCCCGAGTACCGCACCATGCCCATGGTTTGGTACATCCCGCCGCTCTCGCCCATCGTGGACGCGCTGCGCGAGACGGGCAACGATGCGGAAGACGCGGACAACCTGTTTGGCGCCTTGCGTTCGCTGCGCATCCCCGTGGAGTACCTCGCAGAACTCTTCACTGCAGGCGACGTGGCCCCGGTGCTGCGCTCGCTGGATACGTTGGCGGCGATGCGTTCGTATATGCGGGACATCAACATCGGCGACGAGCGAGACGCCTCCATCCCTGGGCGGGTGGGCCTCAGCGAGGACGAGATGCTGCGCCTGTATCGCCTGCTCGCCATCGCCAAGTACGAGGAGCGCTACGTGATCCCCGCAGCCCACGCAGAGGTTGCGAAGGATCTTGAGGACCTCGCGTGCTCACTCGACGGCGACGGCGGCCCCGGCCAGTTTGAGCACATCGGCGGCCATGACAGTCACGGTGGCAGCCCGCAAACCGTGAGTGCGGAGAGCTTCCACCTCCTCAAGGCCGTACAGGAGGAGCACGCCGCTCCCACCGCCATCACCTCAGTCATCACGGACTTGCCGCACTGGAGCGGCAAGGGCGTGGCCATGGGAATGCCAAAGGTGCGTGCTCGAGATGAGTGAAAACATCGACGCCGCCCGCCTCGCCGCGGCCTGGCTGCTGTGGTACCCCGATGAGGCCCTCGTGGAGCGTCTCGATGACATCACGGCTGCCTGCGCGGGAGCGCCCGGGCCAGTGCGTGAGCCGCTCATGCTCTTTGTGAACCACATGCGCGAGGCAAACCTCTTAGAGTTGCAGCGCCACTACGTGGATACCTTCGACACCAAGCGCAAGGTGTGCCCGTACTTGAGTTACTGGACGGACGGCGACACCCGCAACAGGGGCCTTGCCCTGCTGCGCTTCAAGCAGGCGTACCTCTCCCATGGCTTTGAGCTCGATGACACGGAGCTCCCGGACCACATCAGCGTGGTGCTGGAGTTTGCCGCTCGCGGCGACCGCCTCACCGGCGAAGCGCTGCTCGTTGAACACTGAGTATCAATTGGGCTGCTGCGTGCAGCGCTCTACAACGCCAAGTCACCCTACGTGCACCTCGTGGACTCGGTGCTGGCGACGCTGCCCAACCTCACCGACGACATCCGCGCCCGCATGGCGAGCCTTGCGCGCATGGGCGCCCCGCAAGAGTCGGTGGGACTCGAACCGTTCTCCCTCATCCCATCCCTTGAGCCTTCCGGAGGCAGGCGATGATCCTCGCCCAGGCTGCGGCCACCACCACTCCCAACGCGGCAAATCAATTGCTGTGGATCGCCTTGCCGTACGTCACCATCGTCACACTCGTCGTGGGCCTCATCTGGCGCTATCGCTATGACAAGTTTGGCTGGACCACGCGCTCCAGCGAGCTCTACGAGAAGCGCATGTTGCGCATCGCGAGCCCGCTGTTTCACTACGGCATCCTCGCGGTTATCGCGGGTCACTTCATAGGCCTGATGATCCCGGAATCGTGGACCGACGCACTCGGCATCTCGGAAGAGACCTATCACAAGCTGACTTTGCCGCTCAGTCTCACTGCCGGGCTAGCGGCCATCACCGGCCTCACGCTGCTCATCTATCGCCGCCGCACCGTGACCCGCGTGCTCGAGCGCACGTCCGTTGGCGACAAGATCATGTACGTCTTCTTGGGGCTCGCGGTACTCCTTGGTGTCATCGTGTCTTGGTATGCATCGGGCATCTTCAATGACGGCCACAACTACCGCGAAGACGTTGCCGTGTGGTTCCGTTCCATTTTGATTTTCCAGCCCCAGCCCGACGCTATGGCATCGGCTCCCATGATCTTCCAGCTTCACGCGGTGGCGGGAATGCTGCTGTTCTGCATTTGGCCGTTCACTCGCCTTGTGCACGTGTTCTCGGCGCCCCTCGCCTATGTTGCCCGGCCCTACGTCGTGTATCGCACCAAGGACCAGTACCAGACCGGCTCCCGTGCGCCCCGACGCGGCTGGGCACCGAGCCGCCGCGACTAACCCCCAGAAAGTTCATCATGCAATTGAGTGAAGGTGCCCGTGGCTATTGAAGCCAACCCGGCCCCAGCGTTGGCCCATGCCCTTGCCGGCCTGGCGGTGAGTGTCATCACCGTGTCAGACCGATCCGCGCGCGGTTTGCGGGAAGACGCAACCGGTCCGCTCCTCGTGGCGGCCCTTGAAGGCGCTGGCGCGCACTGCACCTACGCGGTAGTTGCGGACGATCACGCGGTTATCGAGCAGGAGCTCGCGGCCGCCATCGCCGCGGGCGCCCGGGCCGTGATCACCACTGGTGGTACGGGCATTGGGCCCCGAGACGTGACGCCGGAGGCAACCGCCGCACTCATAGTCCAGGATCTACCAGGGATTCCGGAGTTGCTGCGGCAGCGCGACGTGCTAGCGAATCCCCTCGTGGCACTGTCGCGAGCGCGCGCCGGAATTTCCGCTGCTCCTCAGCGGACGCTCCTCATCAATCTCCCGGGCTCCGTCGCGGCCGTGAAGTCGGCGCTCGCCGTGCTGCCTGACATCATTGCTCACGCGTGCACGCAAATCGACGGGGGTGACCACTGATGCCTGCCATCGCGGCCATGTCCAGCGAGCCACTGAGCCTTGACGAGCACTTAGCGGCAGTTGGCGATCCCGCCCACGGTGCCGTCGCCACCTTCCTAGGGCTGGTGCGCGATCACGATCCCAGCGTGGAGGGCGTGGTTACCCACCTCGAGTACTCGTGCCATCCGCACGCGCCAGGGATCATTTCCGACATCGCCACGGGCGTCGAGGAAGAGTTCGGCGCGGTCATCGCCGTCACTCATCGCACCGGGATGCTCGCGGTGGGCGACGCTGCCATCATCGCCGCGGCGGCGGCCCCGCATCGGGCGGAAGCCTTTGACGCATGCCGCGCGGTGGTGGAGCGCGTCAAGGCGCAGTTGCCGGTTTGGAAGCGCGAAATCCTCGCCGACGGCACTCACAGTTGGGTGGGCATGCAATGAGTGGACTCGTAGACACGTTTGGGCGCGTGCACCGCGATCTGC
>CAYMRO010000108.1:0-7549 GCA_964392875.1 uncultured Demequinaceae bacterium | reverse complement strand
GCCGAGCATCGCTCCAGACGAGGCTCATGCCGTCATCCGCGCTGCGCCTGCTTGCTAAGTTTGCGCAGGGCTCTGAAGCCCGCAATGCGCCCCATGCGCGCGTCAAACACCTTGTCCGGATGCACCGCGGCGAGATCGTCCATGGTCTGGGCGCCTGTCATGAGGGTGACCACCGCTCCGGGCGCCTCGTCGAGCGCGAAGCCCGGCGCAAGCTGTTCGCGCGCCACACCCGCCTCCCAACGCGTAACCGAGATCTGCCCGGCGCGGCGCTCCAGGGCCAGGATGGGCCTGTCCTTGACGAAGCCTGAGATGACCTCACCCGCCTTCTCGGTGGCCCCGGCCGACGTGTCATCAAGCACCGCGAACGCACCGGCCGCCGTCTCCAAGACGCGCCCGCGCAGCCCGTTGATGGCACACACTGCCGCGAGCACCTTGCCGTTGGGAATGGGCGTGAAGAGCGCAACCGTGTCGCTCTCGGCAGGGTTGCTCGCTGCAGGGTTGCTCGCTGCAGGCTCTGCCACCTACAGCGCACCCTTGGTGGAGGGGACGCCCTGCACCCGAGCATCGGGCGCCACGGCAAACCGCAACGCACGCGCGAGCGCCTTGAACTGAGCTTCCACGATGTGGTGAGGGTCCCGCCCGGCAAGCACGCGCATGTGCACGCAGATGCCCGCGTGGTGCGCAATCGACTCGAGCGCGTGCGCCGTGAGGGAGCCCGCGAAGTTGCCGCCGATGAGGTGCGTGGCCTGACCAACGGGCTCACCCGTGTGGACAAAATAGGGCCGCCCCGAGACGTCCACAACGCACTGCGCAAGAGCCTCGTCAAGCGGCACCAAGGCGTCGCCAAAGCGCGAAATACCAGCCTTGTCTCCCAGCGCCTCGCGAATCGCCTCGCCAATGCAGATGGCAACGTCCTCAACGGTGTGGTGGGAATCGATCTGCACGTCCCCCGTGGCCTGCACCGTGAGGTCCATGAGCGAGTGCTTGCCAAGCGCCGTGAGCATGTGGTCGTAGAACGGCACGCCCGTGTTGATCTCCGTCACGCCGGAGCCGTCAAGATCCAGCTCCACGAGCACCCGAGACTCGCTCGTCTCGCGCTTGACTCGTCCCGTGCGGCTCATGCTGTTTCCTCCGTGCTAGTGACCTCGAGCAGTGCGCTGCGGAACAGCGTCATCTCTTGCGGCGTGCCGATGGACACCCGCAACCATCCTTCCGGACCGGTGACCCTGATGAGAACGCCGCGCGCCAGCAGCCCCTCAAAAACGGCTTCCCTGTTGGCGAACGGCCCAAAGAGCGCAAAGTTCGCGTCAGTGTCGGCAACCGTGTAGCCCTGCTCTCGCAACCAGCCGACGGTGTCGTCCCGTTCAGCGCGAATTTCCGCCACTTGCGCTTGCAGTTCTGCGTGGTGGGCAAGTGCCGCTCGAGCCGTCGCCTGAGTAACGGCACTTAGGTGGTACGGGAGCCGCACCACGCGCAGCGCATCCACCACAGGCGCATGGGCGACCAGATAGCCCAAACGGCCACCTGCCAGCGCAAACGCCTTGGACATGGTGCGGCTCACAGCCAAATTGGGGTATTCGGGGATGAGGCTCGCCGCGCTCGGCACCCCTGCCCGGCGAAACTCCGCGTACGCCTCGTCAATGACGAGAACGCAACCTGCTGGCACTGCTGCCGCAGCGTCGGCCAATTGCCTTACTTCCTCAAGCGAGAGCGCCGTGCCTGTGGGGTTGTTGGGGCTTGCGACGATGACGAGGCTGGGCGCGATGTCAGCGATCGCGGCCACGGCGGCGTCCATGTCCAGCGTGAAGTCCGCGCGGCGCGGGAGGGTCACGAAGTCGGTGATGGTGTCGCGCGCGTACTCGGGATACATGGAGTATGTGGGCGCAAAGCTCAGCACGCGCCGCCCCGGGCCGCCGAACGCCTGGTGCAAGTGCAACATGACCTCGTTGGAGCCGTTGGCGGCCCAGATGTTCTTGGGCTCCAGGAAATCCACGTAGCTCTCCGCCGCCAAGTAGTGCGCAAGGTCAACGCGCAGCGCCAGGAAATCGCGGTCGGGGTAGCGATTGAGCCCTTCGGCCGCCTTGTGCACCGCCGCCGAGATCGCGTCCACCACCGAGGGCGGAGGCGCGTAGGGATTCTCGTTGACATTGAGGCGCGCGGCCACCTCGAGTTGGGGGGCGCCGTACGGTTCCAGGCCCACCAGTTCGTCGCGAAGGGGCAGGGTCATGCTTGGGAGTTTAGCGGCGCGCGCGGATCGCTTCGCCGTGCGCAGGGAGGTCCTCCGCGTTGGCGAGCGCCACAACCTTGTCGGCTACGGCGCTGAGTGCTGCCGGGCTGTAGTCCACCACTGCAACGGCACGCAGGAAGCTCGTCACGCCCAACCCGCTCGCAAAGCGCGCCGTGCCGCCCGTTGGGAGCACGTGGTTGGAGCCTGCGAGGTAGTCGCCAAGCGGCACTGGCGAGTGCTCGCCCACAAAGATCGCACCCGCGTTGGTGATGCGCGCCGCCACTTCTGCAGCGTTCGCGGTGTGAATTTCCAGGTGTTCGGCGGCGTAGGCGTTGGCAACGTCGATGGACTGATCGATTCCGCTCGTCAGCACGATGGCGCTCTGGCGACCGCCCAGCGCCTCCTTGGCGCGCGCCAAGTGGCGCGTCTCGTCAACGCGACGCAAGAGGATGGTCTCCACGGCGTCGGCCAAATCTGCGCTGTCGGTGATGAGGACGGAACCTGCCATGGGATCGTGCTCTGCCTGGCTGAGGAGATCGGCGGCGATGTACTCCGCGGTTCCCGTGGCATCGGCGAGCACAGCGATTTCCGTGGGGCCCGCCTCGGCGTCAATCCCAACGGTGCCGTTTACCAGGCGCTTCGCTGCGGCCACGTAGACGTTGCCGGGGCCGGTGACAACGTCCACCGGGTCAATCCCGTCCGCGCCGTAAGCGAGCAGCGCGATGGCCTGCGCTCCCCCGGCGGCGTACACCTCGTCCACGCCCAGCAGCGCGCACGCGGCGAGGATCGTGGGGTGCACCTGGCCGTTGAAGTCACGTTGCGGCGGGCTGCTCACGGCAATGGACTTCACGCCAGCCGCCTGCGCGGCCACCACGTTCATGACCACCGAGCTGGGGTACACCGCGAGCCCACCCGGCACGTACAGCCCAACCCTGCCTACCGGGATCCACCGCTGAGCAACCGTGGCCCCTGGCGCAACCTCCACCGTGACGCCCGGCGGAACCGTGGCCTCGTGGAACGCCCGCACCCTGGTAATCGCCTCGTCAAGCGCTTCCTTGACCACAGGATCCAGCCCCGCGAGCGCCTCGGTGAGGGCGGCGTCGGTAACCCTCAGGGACGGCGCAACCACACCGTCGAACCTCTCGCCGTACTCCAATACCGCTGCGGCGCCACGCGCGCGCACGTCCGCGAGAATGGGCGCTACAACGGTGACGGCCTCGGAAACGTCCACGGCGGCGCGCGGCATGATGTCGCGAAGCTCGCGAGACGTCAGCGAACGGCCGCGCAGGTCAATGGTGCTCAACACGCGAGCCAGCCTACCGGCGGGGATGACGAGAGCTGGGCGCGCCCAAATGGATTGTCCCCAGGGCGGTCGTTAGGACGCGAGGCAGCTGGGCCCAAAGGCCGCCTTGAGGTCCCCATACAGCGCAGAGGAGCGCGCCACCCGGAACTCGTCACCGAGCCGCATAGTGATGGGCTCGCCCGTGCCCGTGAGCACCATCCGCACCTCGATGCCGCCGGGATGCGAGCGCAGAATGCCCTTGACCTGCTCCACCACGGGAGGCGTGACGCGCGTGGCGGGAAGCGTGATCGCCACGGGTGACACGTCAACCACGTTGACGTTGGGCACGCGCACCTCAACCGCAGAGAACTGCATGCCGCCATCTGCACGCTCCCGCGCGCGCACAATGACTGCGATGACCGCATCCTCGGCGAGGTCGCGCGCGTAGGTGTCAAACGTCTTGCCGAAGAAGGAGATCTCCGTCTCCCCCGTCATGTCCTCCAAGGCAACGATCGCGTAGGCGTTACCGGATTTGGCGATGCGGCGATCAACTCGCGTCACCAAGCCGGCAAACGTGATCTGCGAGCCCTCACCAACGCCGTGCGCGGAATCCGCGGTGAGCACTTGGTGGGTGGCTTCCTGGCGAATGATGTGCTCAAGCCCGGACAGCGGGTGGTCGCTCACGTAGAGGCCCAGCATGTCTCGCTCAAACGAGAGCAGCGTCTTCTTGTCCCACTCCGGCAGCACGGGCACCTCTACCACCACGCCGCCGCCTAAGTCGGGGTCGTCACCGAACAGGTCAAACTGCCCGGTGGCCTCTTGCCGCTTCACGCCAACCACGGAATCGATCGCCGTTTCGTGGATGGCGTTGAGGGCCCTGCGCGCGTGGCCAAGCGAGTCAAAGGCGCCGGCCTTGACGAGGGAATCGATGGTGCGCTTATTGCACACCGAGGCGGGCACCTTGGAGAGGAAATCGGCGAAGGAGGTGAAGGCGCCCTGCTCCTCGCGCGCACGCACAATTTCTGCCACCACGTTGGCCCCAACGTTGCGAACGGCCGTGAGGCCAAAGCGAACGTCGTCGCCAACTGCGGAGAAGGTAGCCACCGAGGTGTTGACATCCGGCGGCAGCACACGAATGCCCATGCGGCGGCATTCGGCCAGGTAAAGCGCCGATTTGTCTTTGTCCGCGCCCACCGACGTGAGCAGCGCGGCCATGAACTCCGTGGGGTAATGCGCCTTGAGGTAGCCCGTCCAGAAGGACAGCACTCCGTACGACGCCGTGTGCGCCTTGTTGAAGGCGTAATCCGCAAACGGTACGAGCGTCTCCCACAGCGTCTTGATGGCGGCCTCTGAGTAGCCGCGTTCGCGCATGCCTGCGCTGAAGGGCTCAAACTCCTTGGCGAGGATCTCCGGCTTCTTCTTGCCCATCGCGCGGCGCAAGAGGTCTGCCGCGCCCAGCGTGTACCCGGCCACGATCTGCGCGATGCGCTGCACTTGCTCTTGGTAGACGATGAGGCCATAGGTGACCTCAAGCACCTCCTTGAGCGGCTCCTCGAGCTCCGGGTGGATGTAGTCCACGGCTTGGCGGGCGTTCTTGCGCTCCGCGTACTTGGTGTGGGCGTTGACGCCCATGGGACCCGGCCGGTACAGCGCAAGCACGGCGGAAATGTCCTCAAAGGAATCCGGCTTCATTTGGCGCAGCAGTGCGCGCATTGCCACGCCATCCAACTGGAACACGCCCAAGGTGTCGCCGCGTCCCAGCAGCTCGAAGGTCGCCGCGTCCTCGAGCGGCAACTCCTCCAGCACCAAGGGGTCCTTGCCGTTGCCCACGATGTTGTCGAGGGTGTCGTCGAGGATCGTCAGGTTCCGCAGGCCAAGGAAGTCCATCTTGACGAGGCCAAGCGCCTCGCACGTTGGGTAGTCGAACTGCGTGATGACGGCGCCGTCTTGCTCGCGCCGCATGATGGGCACGATGTCGATGAGGGGGTCGCTCGACATGATCACGCCGGCCGCGTGCACTCCCCACTGGCGCTTGAGGTTCTCGATGCCTTGCGCGGTGGACATGACCTCTTGTGCGTTGGGATCCGCCTCAAGCAGCGAACGGAAGTCTGCACCCTCGCTGTAGCGGTCGTGGGTGGGATCCAGCACTCCGGACAGCGGCATGTCGCGCCCCTGCTGCGGCTCCGGGAAGGCCTTGGTGAGCTGCTCGCCGAGCGAGAACGGCTTGCCGAGCACGCGCGTGGCGTCTTTGAGCGCTTGCTTGGCCTTGATGGTGCCGTACGTCACGATCTGGGCCACGCGGTCTTCGCCGTACTTGTCCGTCACGTACCGGATCACTTCGCCGCGCCTGCGCTCGTCAAAGTCGATGTCAAAGTCCGGCTTGGACTCGCGTTCCGGGTTGAGGAAACGCTCAAAGTAGAGCTGGTGGACTATGGGGTCCAGATCGGTGATTCCCATGGCGTACGCGGCCATCGAGCCCGCACCCGAGCCACGCCCCGGTCCCACCCTGATCCCGTTGTCCTTTGACCACTTCACAAAGTCCGCGACCACCAAGAAGTAGCCCGGGTAGCCCTTGTCCGAGATGACTCCCAGCTCAAAGTCGGCGCGCTCCTGGACATCGGCGGGAATCGTCTCGCCATAGCGCTGGCGAAGCCCCGACTGCACTTCCTTGACGAACCACGAGTGTTCGTCTTCGCCCGGCGGGCAATCAAAGCGCGGCATGTAGTCGGCTGCGGTGTTGAACTCAACGTCGCACTGCTCGGCGATGGCCACGGTGTTGGTGAGGGCGTCTGGGTGGATGTTCCCCCACAGGTCCCACATCTCCTCCGTGGATTTGACGTAGTAACCGTCACCGCTCAGCGCAAAGCGCTTTCCGCCGTTCTCGTAGGTGGGCTCATCAAGAGTGGAACCGGACTGCACGCACAGCAGCGCCTCGTGCGCGTGGGAATCCTCCCGGCGCGTGTAATGGAGGTCGTTGGTGGCCACGAGGGGCGCCCCAATGGCATTGGCAACCCTCAGCAGATCGTCGTAGACGCGCCGTTCAAGCTCCAGGCCATGGGACATGAGCTCCACGTAATAGGAGTCCTTGCCAAAGATCTCCTGAAACTCACCCGCGGCGCGCACGGCCTCGTCATACTGCCCAAGCCGCAACCGCGTCTGCACTTCCCCTGACGGGCAGCCGGTGGTTGCGATGATGCCCTTCGCGTAGCGCTGCAGCAGTTCGCGGTCCATGCGCGCCTTGTAGAAATGTCCCTCAAGCGACGCGAGCGATCCCAGCCGGAACAGGTTGTGCATGCCGGCGGTGTCCCGCGCCCACATGGTGGCGTGCGTATACGCGCCGCCAGCCGAGACGTCGTCGCCTTCCTGGCCACGCTCTCCCCACCGAACGCGCGTGCGATCGCCGCGCGCGGTACCGGGAGTGAGATATGCCTCGAGCCCAATAATCGGCTTGATACCAGCGGCTTTAGCCTTGGACCAGAACTCGTAGGCACCAAACAGATAGCCGTGGTCGGTGGTGGCGATGGCGGTCTGACCGAGCCTCGCGGTCTCCGCCATCAACTCGCCGATTCGTGCCGCACCATCCAGCATGGAGTACTCCGTGTGGACGTGCAGGTGCACGAAATCCTTGCCAGGCATGCCCCGATTCTAGGCACCGGGACCGCCTCCAATAACCGCGGCGCGCGGCAGCGCGCGATGCCCCTGGGAGAATGCGTCAATGATCACCATCACCTACCCGCCAGAGCTGCCTGTCAGCGCCCGGCGGGACGACATTGCCGCGGCGATCCGCGACAACCAGGTGGTCATCGTCTCCGGTGAGACGGGCTCGGGGAAGACCACGCAGCTGCCCAAGATCGCGCTGGAACTTGGCCGCGAGCGCATTGCGCACACCCAGCCGCGCCGCATCGCAGCGCGCGCCGTAGCGGAACGCATCGCGGAGGAACTCGGCACGGAACTCGGCGACACCGTTGGCTACCAGGTGCGATTCACGGACCGCAGCTCAAAGTCCACGCAACTCAAGATCATGACGGACGGCATCCTGC
>CAYMRO010000107.1:0-7573 GCA_964392875.1 uncultured Demequinaceae bacterium | reverse complement strand
CTCCGTGACTTAGGCCGGGGGCGTGCGGTGCGGTGCGGTGCGTGGCGTGCGGCGTGCGGTGCGGCGGATCGCCGACACCCCGGGCGTGAGGAGGCGCGGTAGCGTCGACTCATGACAGAACGACTCACCCCACCCGCTTTTGAGCCAGGGCAGAAGGTCTACGGACCGCCCTCGTATTTCCCGTCCATCGAGAAGACGTACGGGGAGCCCATCCAGAAGTGGATCGACATCGCGGACGATCAACTCGCCACCGGGATGCCACACATGCAGGTGGTGGAGCACCTCAAGGCGGAACACGGGATGGGGCATGGCCACGCGAACGCGGTAGTGGGCTGGGTCAAGCAGCAGCGCGCCTGACTCCGCCTGCGGCTCCCGCACTAAACCCCCTGCAGCGGCTCCCGCACTAAACCCCCCGCTGCGGCTCCAGCCCTAGAGCCCGCGCAGCGGCTCCAACTGGCCCCGAGTTGAGCGAATGTCCCGGTAGTTCCACTGCACGTCGCGCGCCTCGGCGAGCCATTTCTCCAACGAAGCGACGTCCACCTGAGCGGGTTCGGTGTAGCGGGCCTCGGCGGCTTTGAAGGTGCCTTCGGGCGCTAGGCCCGGCGTCGTAAACGACTGCCCGCTCCAGAACAGCAGCCGCACCGCGGCCTTGAGGCGGTCGTAGCCAACGACCGGGTTGCCGTTGAAGAACCACACGGGGTGGCCATGCCAGACCTTGCGCTCGGCATCGGACAGTTCGCGCTCGATCACATCGAGGAGCAGATCGCAGATGGCTCGCGAGTCATCATCGAGGCGTTCTTGGTAGGCCCGGATGTCGTCAGGAGTCTCTCGCATCCTCGGAGCCTAACTGTTGACAGAGCCGGCCGTCCGGCGTAACGTACAACCAAATGGTTGTAGAACAAGAACTCAGCGAGTCCCAGGTGGACAGGATTTTCCACGCCCTTGCGGACTCAACGCGCCGCGACATTGTGCGGCGCACCCTCACCGCCGAGGCAAGCGTCAGCGAACTTGCCGCCGCTTACCTCATGTCATTCGCCGCCGTGCAGAAGCACGTGGCGGTATTGGAAGGAGCGGGCCTCGTGACAAAGGAGCCCCGCGGCCGCGAGCGGATAGTGCGCGGCAACCCTGAACAGATCCGGCGCGCGCAGGCGCTGCTGGATCAGTACGAGCAGCTGTGGCGCTCGCGCATCGATCGCCTTGATGCGCTGCTCGCCGAGAATCCCACGTAATCCCCGGAAGGAAATGCCATGCCTATCACGTCTGTCACCAAAGACCCTGAAGCGCTCACTATGACGGTGGTCGCCGAGTTCCCCGTCTCCGTGCAACGCCTGTGGGACGCGTATGCGGACCCGCGTCAGCTGGAGAAGTTCTGGGGCCCTCCTGAGTATCCATCCACGTTTACCAGGCACGACTTTGCCGAGGGCGGGCGCTCGGACTATTACATGACCGGCCCCGATGGCACCGCCCAGCCGGGTGCTTACTGGAAGTTCCTCAGCGTCACCCCGGGCAAGGCCTTTGAGGTGGAGGACGGCTTCACCCAACCCGAGGGCACCGTGTACGAGGAGGTCCCTCCTATGCGGATGGCGTTCACTTTTGAACCCACTGACACCGGCTCGCGGGTCTCGACCGTGACGTACTTCGCGTCCACGGAAGCGCTCGCGAAGACCCTCGAGATGGGAATCGAAGAGGGCATGAAGGCGGCCATGGGCCAGATGGACGCGATCATCACCGATCTCGCCTCCTTTGCAGCCGGCCGCGCGGTTGACGCCCAGATTCTCAGCGACACGCAGGTGCGCGTGACGCGCATCATTCGTGGCACCGCTCAGCAGGTGTGGGACGCACACCACAAGCCGGAGCTCATGAAGCAGTGGCTGCTTGGACCCGACGGCTGGGCGCTCACGGAGTGCGAGATCGCCCACAAGGTAGGCGACACGTACCGGTATTGGTGGAAGCCAACGAGCGCCGACGTGCCCGCGGAGATGGCCGTGGGCTTCGGCTTCGACGGCGAACTCCTCGAGACCCTGCCCGGCGTCCGCGAGGTGACTACCGAGCACATGATCGGCACCGACTACCCCGCGACCACCAACGAGCTCACACTCACCGAGGTGGAGGGCGGCACGCTGCTGAGCCTCGTCATCACCTACCCGAACGCCGAGGTCCGCGACACGGTCCTCGCCACCGGCATGACCGATGGCATGGAGGCGAGCTACGCGCGGCTTGAAGACCAGGTGTTCGCGAGCGCCTAGGACTTCTTTGGCTTTGGTGCAGGCAGCGCGTCAGCGCTTGCCTGCACCATTGCGCGCAGGGCCGCGGAGTCCTCCAAGAGGTCCGCATTCACGATGGCGTAGTCCTTGGAGCCGGGGTAAGCGGGGCCCAGGTCCAGACCGGCAGTTGCCGGGTTCTGCTTGAGGAAGATGGTGTCGTCGCACACGAAGCCAACTACCTTGTCCTCGCAATACAGCGCGTACTCGCCGAACATGGCGCGCGCTCTCGCGGGGAGCGGCTCCAATTGCTCCAGCACATACGCGATGGTGTCCTTTGAGGTGCTCATGGCGCCACGCTACGCGCCGGCTATGACAACCGTCGCGCCCAGCGCTTTGCTATGCCCGACGCTGGGGCTGAGTCCCGCGTCAATGGCCCGCTCGCACGTGCGCTCGGCTTGGGCACGGCTCGTCTCGACGATCGCCACACCCCCCGGGCTCAACAGTTTGGCCCCAGCCGCAAACACCGCGGCTTGCAGGTCAGTGCCGTCTTGCCCGCCATCGAGGGCGGCAGGGGGTTCAAACTCGCGTGCCTCGCGCGGCATGAAGGCTATCTCCGCAGTAGGCACGTAGGGCGGGCACGCGGTGATGACATCGAAGGGGCCCTCGAGTCCCTCGGCCATGTTGGCCACCACCGCCGTGGCACCAAACTCCATCAGATTGGTGCGCGCAACTGACACCGCTGCTGGGTCAACGTCGGCCGCAAGCACCACAGCGTCGGGCCGGCGCGAGGCAACCAAAGCCGCGATGGCTCCCACGCCGCAGCACAAATCCAGGAGTCGCCCGCCCTCCGGGAGCGCCCGGATGGCGCGGCGGGCTACGAGTTCCGTGCGCCGCCGTGGCACGAATACGACCGGCGCCACGGCGAGGCGCAGACCACCGAACTCCACGAAGCCCAGCACCAGTTCGAGCGGTTCACCGGATACCCGGCGAGCAACGGCGACCTCTAGCGCGTCCCCTGTGAACTCCGCCAATAGCAGCGCGGCCTCGTCCTCGGCGAACACGCAGCCGGCTGCACGCAAGCGATACGCGATATCCACATGGCGACGGTACTAGTCGAGTCTTGCCGAGGCGAAGGTTTGGACTGTTGCCCACGCACCGAACGCCGCAAAGGCCATCGCCACGATCACGGTGGCACCGTTCACGCTTTGTGCAGCGGTGGCTCCGCCGGCGCCAGCCCAAAGCGCGGGCGCCACATAGGGGAACCACGCGCCCACCCCAAGAGTCGCGATCACCTGACTTGCGGCTGTGACGCCAACGATCGCGCCAACAGCTCCGAGGTAGCCGTGCAGGCGAGCCGCCACCCAGCCAAATGGGAGCGCAAGGGCGCACATCATGAGGCCGGCCGCCCACACCTTGGCGAGTTGACGGCTCACCTCAGCATCGAGGGTGCCTTGGCCGAATAGGGCGATGGCCGCGAGGATGAGCAAGCACGCGACGGTGGTGGCGACGACCGCCCATGACAGCACCACAGCCACCTTTGCCCAGCCGAGCGACGTTCTGGACACGGGCAGTGCGAAGAGGGAGCCGTACGTGCGGTCGGCCCACTCTCTGCCCACCAGCCAGGCGATGGCAAAGCCCACACCGAACATGAGCATTACGGGCAATACCTGGCCAGCCAGCGTGGCAACTGCCTGGGAAAACGTGCCCTCGCGATATGGCTCGAACTTCGCTGCCGACGGCCCCGTGGCCGTACCTGAGCGCGCAATCGCAACCATCCCAACGGAGACGCTAGGGGGCAGAAGCACAATCAATACGGTGGCGACGCGGGCAGTCAGCGACCGCGAGAAACACGCCACCTGGAGGGCGAGGGCGGTCCTCATGCGCATGACCTTTCCTGGTCCACGTCCCACTGACGAACCTGTTCAAAGAATCGCCGTTCCAGGTCAATCTCGCCCGGCGCGAGGGTGCCAACTGCCTGCCCGCTGTGCACCACGGTGATGTGGTTGGCGATGCGCGAAACCTCGTCGAGGTGGTGGCTCGAAATGAGTACGCCGGCGCCGCGTGCTGCCGCCTCCACGATGACGTCGCGTAGCAACAGAACGCCCGCCGGATCCAAGGCATTGGTTGGCTCATCGAGTATGAGGAGATCCGGAGCGTGAATGACGGCGCAGGCGATGCCAAGGCGCTGGCGGTTGCCAAGCGAGAGTCCACGCGTCATCCGGTGGGCCCACCGGTCGAGTTGAAGGCGTTCAATCCAGTGCGCCGCGCGGTCCGAGGCGTCCGCCCTCGTAACCCCGTGAAGCCTCGCGGCAAGAGTGAGGTTGTCGCTAACAGTGAGTTCCGGATAGCCGAACGGTTGATCTATGACGAACCCCAACCGCCGGAATTCGGCGGGACCCGCTTTGTCGATGGGCTGCCCAAACAGCGTCGCGGCACCGGCATCGAGGCGGGACTGACCCACGCAGGCTTTCATCGCCGTTGTCTTTCCCGCACCATTGAGGCCGATGATCGCGTGGATCTCACTGGGTGCCACGGTGAGTGTCAGGCCGTTGAGCGCCCGCAATTCGCCGTAGTTCCGCGTAGCTCGGTGGAGCGCAAGCACGTTCATGCCGGTGGTTTCACGGACGGCACCACGGCCGCCATCGCCTCAGCGATGATGGCCCCCAGAGAGCGCTCGTCTTGAGAGGTAGCCCACTCCAACATTGCGGCACCCGTTGCGGCGAGGCATGCGGCTGCGGCCATGCGAAGTTCGCGCTCGCGGCCCTTAACCGACGCTTTGGCGACGATGGCCGCTTCCGTTGCGGCCAAGTTCGCGGCCATCTCACCCGCGAGCGAGGGCTCCCGCGCGATGATGGCGATGCCGCGCCGGGCCGTTGTGGTCAAATCTTCGGTCAGCAGAGGCGAGAGTGAGAGCATTCCTCGCGCTACGCGCTCGATGGACGGCAGAGTTTGGGACTGAACTGCGACGGCGTTGGCGATGACAGGGTCAAAGGGATCGTCCAGCAGCGCCCGCTCCTTGGTGGGGAAGTTGCGGTAAAAGGTCATGTGGCTCACGCCTGCGGCGTGCGCGATGTCTTCGATCGTGACGGCACGGAAGCCGTGCTCCTCAAACAGGTCAAGTGCGACCGCCTGTAGGCGGGCGCGTGTCAAGTCTGCGCGAGTGGTCATATGCCAATGTTAGTCACTAACATTCCCAATGACAAGCCCTGCCCGCTGTGCCGTCGAGGCGTCATTGGAACTTCCACCGGCACGCGACGGTACTAGTAGGTAATGTGGCGTAATGGCCCGATATGTCATCACGTTCCCCGCGCGCACGATGATTCTCAACGACGACGAGTTTGTGCAGGCCGGCATCGACTCACATGCAGTTGTTGACGAGCTCAAGGCGGCCGGCGTCTACATCACGGCAAGCGGCATGGACCCGGAGATGCCGGCCGTGCTCGTGTCAGAGGACGGGACGGTTGCTCCCGCGTCCTACCCGGATACCGCCGGCTTCAACGGCGGCATCACGATCATCGAGGTTGAGACCCGCGACGAGGCCGTGATGTGGGCCGCGAAGATCGCCAAGGCGTGCCGCTGTCCACAAGAGTTGCGCGAGTTCATGTACGACCCCGGCGTTTGACGCGATCACGCAGGCAGGATTGGCCGGTTCTCGTAGAACGTCTGCAGCACCACGGTGGAGTGCGTGCTGACGGACGCGGCCGCGCGGATATCCCGCAGCAGCGACTCGAGATGGCGCGGGGACTCCACGCGCACAAACAGCATGTAGCTAGCGTCGCCCGCGACGGAATGGCACGCCTCGATCTCTGCGAGGTGCTCCAATAGATCGGGGGCGTTGTCCGGCTGCGCGGGGTCCAGCGGCGTGATCTCCACAAACGCGGCGAGCGGTTTGCCCACCGCTTCCGCGTCCAGCAGCGCACGGTAGCCCGTGATCACGCCGCGCGACTCGAGCCGCCGCAAGCGCGTCTGCACTGCCGAGACCGAGAGCCCCACAGCTTGCGATAGATCCGCGAGGGTGGCGCGAGCATCTTGCGACATCGCGCGCGCGATGCCCAGGTCAATGTCGTCGTCGAGCCCGGCTGGGCGGTGTGCGTTCATGCGCCGAGCCTATCAGCGCTCCGTGCTCAGGACAGGAAGATTTCCTGCCCAGCCCCAGTGGCACCAGAAAGTTTGCCGTAGAGTGGAAGAGACGCTCGACCCAACGACGGGAGGTTCCCATGTCCATCACCACGCGCTCCACGCAAGCCGTAGTAGGCGAACCCGAGGTGGTCGAGGATGCCTCCAACGCGCAATCGAGTGCCGCATGGCTCCGACTCAAGGTAGCTGCCACCGCGCTCCAGGGCCTCCAACTTCAAGACGGCTCCGTTCCGGAACGCCACGACCAAGCCAGCAGCTTCGTCGAAAAGATCACGGCAAGCATCCGCGCGCTCGCTCCCGCGTTCCCGCATGACGCCGAGTACCTCGCCGCGTCCGTGCGTGACTTTGAGCGCTGGGAAGAAGGCGGCTTCCAAGTCCCGGACTTCCTCGACTCCCTCATGGCATTCCAACCGCAGCAGCACCGCGTGGACGGCCTGCGCCACCTCGTGGTCTTCCCCATGTACACGCAGAACGGGTCACGCAACCGCCACGTGGAGGCGCTCCTCGTGGAGGTCATCTGGCCTGAATTCATCGCGCGCCTCGAAGCTGGCGACTACGGCAACAAACTGTTCGTGTCCTTGCGGTTCGTCGATTTCACGCCCGGCTACGACACCAACTCCGCAGTGCTCTTCCCGGAAACCATCGCGATGCGCGAGATCCCCACCTTCTCGTGGGGCGCCATCTTCCAGGATCGGGAGGCAGCACGCTACCGCCGCGTGATCCGCGCCGTTGCGGAAGTCACCAAGCTGGATCTCCCCGAGGGCATCGCTCGCATGCTTGACGATCAGCAGCTCACGGAGAAGACCTTCGTGATGTGGGACATGATTCACGACCGCACCCACATGCGCGGTGACCTGCCCTTTGACCCCTTCATGATCAAGCAGCGCATGCCATATTTCCTCTACTCGCTCGAGGAGCTGCGCTGCGACCTCACCGCATTCCGCGAGTGCAGCGCCATCGAAAAACGCCTCCAAACACGGGCCGACGCTGCGCACACTTTGGACGGCGCGGAAACTTTGGATTCCGCGGAGACCGAGATGCTGGAGCACGCGCGGCTCGTTCAGCAGGCCGTGATTTTTGAGCGTGGCTTCCGGTTCCCGCTTACGGGCTCTCGAGTTCGCAATTACGACGGCCTGGGCGGTCAGCTCCTGTTCGCGTGGCTTCACCAGCGTGGCGTGCTGCATTGGACGGACACCGCGTTGTCCTTCGATTGGGATGAGGTCCCCGCGGCG
>CAYMRO010000106.1:0-7633 GCA_964392875.1 uncultured Demequinaceae bacterium | reverse complement strand
GCCGCGATTATGTAAAAGCGGTTCGCGCCGCTCGTGGGCATAGCGGCGCGCGCCGATGGGCCCAAAGAGGCGCCGTCCGCGGGAACGTCGCGCCAACCCAGGATGGTGACGCCTTCCACGGCGGCAGCCCGCTCAAAAGCCGAGACCTGCTCTTGCTCGTGACCAGGGTCAATAAACGCGATGCCTACGGCGTAGGAGCCAACCGGCGGCAAGTCAAAATCGACAACCTCGCGGAAGAACGAGTCAGGGATCTGAGTCAGAATGCCTGCGCCGTCCCCTGTGTCCGTCTCAGCGCCCACCGCGCCGCGATGCTCAAGGTTCTTGAGCGCCGTAAGCGCCTGATCGACGATGTCGCGCCCCGCGTACCCGCGCAACGTAGCCACAAACGCCACGCCGCACGAGTCATGCTCGTAGGCGGGGTCGTACAGGCCACCTGCATGCAGGCGATCGCGAAGTTCCGCGGCCATATCACCGTCTTTCTTCGCCGTCGACGCACGCCAACGGCTCCTCAATTGTTCGGGACGCCGTCGACCCGTATTCACACGGGTACACAGCGTACCTCGTGTGACACTGCGCCAGGAATAGCCTTTAGTGCAAAGGCTGGGCGTCTATGCTTCGCCGCGCCCGCTATGTAGGGCGTCGTCGTGCGCATCGGGGGGGTTGCCCTCAATGCTGTCAGCGGAGGGATCGCCTCCGTCGGCAGTGGTTGCCGCAAGTTGGTTGCGCGGCACGTGCACGGCCAGCTCGCGCTGCCGCGCGCCCAGCCAGAAGAACACAATGGTGGCTGCCACGAGCGAAACCGCAGCCACAAAGACGTTGACGCGAACGCCAAAGAAGTGGTGAGCGTCATCGATGCGAACCATCTCGATCCACAGCCTGCCGGAGGTGTAGACCATGACGTACAGCCAGAACACGCGCCCACCCCTAAGGTCGAAGCGCTTGTCCAGGTAGACGATGAGCACGGCGCCCAAAAGGCTCCACACGAGCTCGTAGAGGAAAGTGGGATGGAACGTCTCATAGGCCTCGAAGCCCGGGGGGCGGAACTGCGGGTCTATCCTCAGCGCCCACGGGACGTCGGTGGGGCCCCCAAAGAGCTCCTGGTTGAAGTAGTTGCCGAGCCTGCCAATGGCCTGCGCAACGAGCACTCCAGGGGCCGCTGCATCCATGAACGTCGCAAAGCTGACGCGCTGACGGCGGCAGCCGATGTACGCGCCGAGCGCGCCGAGGGCCACAGCTCCCCAGATCCCAAGCCCGCCGTTCCAAATCTTGAACGCGTCGAGCGGATGGCCGCCCTCGCCAAAGTACTGGTCGGGAGAGGTGACGAGGTGGTAGAGGCGACCGCCGATGATGCCGAACGGCACCGCCCAATAGGCGACCGAACCAACAACGTCAGCGGTACCGCCCCGTTCCACCCAGCGTCGGGTGGTGTACCAGATGGCAAAGAAGATGCCCGCCAGAATGCACAGCGCATAAGTGTGGACCGTAAACGGGCCGAGGCTGAACGATGACCAGCCGGGTGGCGGCGCGGGAATGAACGTAGGTATCACCGCGCGCTCCTCACTCCGTCAACAAGTTCCGTCACTTTAGCGCGCAACGCGGCCAGCGCGTGGTCCTCATCAGCGTTGTCCAGGAGCGTGCGCACCAGCGCAGAGCCAACAATCACGCCATCCGCGTACTTCGCGACCTTCGCAGCGTGCTCACCGGTAGTGACGCCAATCCCTACGCACACGTTTTTGGCTCCCGCGGCGCGCGAATCGCGCACCAAACGTTCCGCCTCGTCGCTGATGGTGGCGCGCTCCCCCGTGACTCCCATGACTGCGGTCGCGTAGAGGAAGCCGGTGGTCGCGGCGACCGTGAGGTGGATGCGCTCCTGAGTTGAACTCGGCGCCACCAGGAAGGTGGTCTCCAGGCCCTTCGCAGCGGCAATCTGGAGCCAGTCAGTGGCGTTTTCGGGCGTGAGGTCGGGAAGGATGACCCCGGCTCCACCAGCCTCGACAAGGTCCATTGCGAAGCGTTCAAGACCGTATTGGAGCAACGGGTTGTAGTACGACATGACTACGGCCGGTGCACCGGCATCAACCGCCGCGCGCACTCCCCCGAAAACGTCGCGAACGCGCACTCCGCGCTTCAGTGCGGCCTCTGCCGCCTCTTGCACCGTGGGGCCGTCCATGCTGGGATCCGAATACGGCAAGCCCACCTCTACGCCATCCACGCCTGCTTCAACGAGCGCGCGAATGGCCCGGCACGAGCCGTCCACCGATGGATAGCCCACGGGCAGGTAGCCGATGAGCGCGGCGCGGTCCTGAGCGTTGGCGCGGTCAATTGCCGCGGTCATTGAGATCACGCGTTGTCCTCCAGCAGTCCAAACCAGCGCGCGGCCTGCTCCACGTCCTTGTCCCCGCGGCCAGAGAGGCTCACGAGAATCGTTGCGCCCTCACCCAGCTCACGGCCCAGCGTGAGGGCGCCGGCAAGCGCGTGCGCGGACTCGATGGCGGGGAGGATGCCCTCGGTGCGGCTCAGGAGCGAGAACGCTGCCATGGCGTCGGCATCTGTGACAGGCCAATATTCGGCGCGGCCGATCTTCGCGAGCCACGAATGCTCCGGGCCAACGCCGGGATAGTCCAGGCCTGCGCTTATCGAATGCGACTCGGTGATCTGCCCGTCCTCGTCTTGGAGGATGTACGAGTGTGATCCGTGCAGGACGCCAGGGCGGCCGCCCGTGATGGTCGCGGCGTGGCGGCCTGTCTCCACGCCGTCGCCAGCTGCCTCGCAGCCGATGAGACGCACTCCGTCGTCGTCGAGGAACGCGTCAAAGATGCCGATTGCGTTGGAGCCGCCGCCCACGCACGCCACCACGGCATCGGGCAGGCCACCCAGCGCGAGCGTCTGAGCGCGCGCTTCAATGCCTATGACGCGTTGGAAGTCGCGCACCATCGCCGGAAACGGGTGTGGGCCCGCGGCGGTGCCAAAGATGTAGTTGGTGGTCTCTACGTTCGCGACCCAATCGCGGAAAGCCTCGTTGATCGCGTCCTTCAGCGTGCGGGAGCCCGATGTCACGGGGATCACCGTGGCGCCCAGGAGCCGCATTCGGGCCACGTTGAGCGCTTGGCGCTGCGTGTCTTCCTCGCCCATGTAGATGATGCACTCGAGGTCCATGAGGGCAGCGGCCGTTGCCGTGGCAACGCCGTGCTGGCCCGCGCCCGTCTCCGCGATCACGCGCGTCTTTCCGATGCGCTTGGTAAGCAGCGCCTGACCCAGCACGTTATTGATCTTGTGCGAGCCCGTGTGGTTGAGATCCTCGCGCTTCAGCAGAATGCGCGCGCCGCCCGCCTCGCGAGCAAATCGCGGCACCTCGGTAACAATCGAGGGACGGCCCGTGTAGTCGCGTGCAAGACGATCGAGTTCCTGCTGGAAGGCCGGGTCAACGCGTGCCTTCTCGTACGCGTCCGTGAGCTCGTCAAGAGCCGCCATCAGAGCTTCTGGAACATAGCGCCCGCCAAACTCACCGAAGAACGGCCCGGGGGCCGACTGAAGCGAGTCCGTCACGGGCGTACCGAGCGCAGCGCAGGGTGCGCTCCAGCGGCAACCATCTCGGCAACCGCTTGGCGCGGGTTGTCGTCCTTCACGAGGGCTTCGCCAACCAGAACAGCATCGGCTCCCATGCGCGCATACTCAACGACGTCGTGGCTGTCACGAATGCCCGATTCCGCCACACGCAGGATTCCGTCAGGAATCGTGGGCGCTACTCGTGCAAAGGTGTGGCGATCAACGTCGAGCGTCTTGAGGTTGCGCGCATTGACGCCGATGATCCGCGCGCCAGCATCTGCAGCCCGCAACACTTCGTCGGTGTCGTGCACCTCTACCAGCGCGCACATCCCGAGCGAGTGGATGCGCTCCACGAGGCTCACGAGCGCCATCTGCTCGAGTGCGGCAACGATGAGCAGCACCATGTCCGCGCCGTGGGCGCGCGCCTCCCACACTTGGTATGGGGTGACGATGAAATCCTTGCGGAGGATGGGAATGTCCACCTTTGCGCGCACGGCGTCGAGGTCGCTCAGCGAACCTTCAAAGCGGCGCTCTTCGGTCAACACGGAAATGACCGACGCTCCCCCGGCTTCGTATTCCGTTGCCAGCGAGGCGGGATCGGCTATCTCAGCGAGTTCGCCCTTTGAGGGGCTTGACCGCTTGACTTCGGCGATGACCGCAACCTCGTCTTGAGCGAGGATCTGGCGTGCGTCGATGGCGCTTGGGAGGCGGGCGGCGCGAGCCTTCAACGCCTCCATGGAAGTGGCTTGCTCGCGCACCAGTAGATCCTCGCGCACTCCCGCGATGATGCTGTCCAGCACACTGCTCCCCGCCTTTGCCATGGCCCCATGGTAGCGCCGTCGGGGGCACCCAACCGACCGCCCCGTTGGTCCGTCAGGGTGCCAGGTACGGGGCCAGTGGGCCCACGTTGCGAAGCAACCAGTACACGAGGACGCCACCCGCGAGCAGGTAGATGGTCCACGCCGGCGCGGGGCGCGCCTTGCGGCCATGCCCACGCGTCGACGCAAACCACCACCCCCAACGCCATACCAACCAACCGATCGCGACAACCGCCATGGGGTTCATGTCGATGGCGCCAGCGAGGTTGAGGTGTGCAAGGTCGTGCACTGCGCGAAGGCTCCCGCAACCAGGGCAATACCAGCCCGTAAGCCACAGCGAAGGGCACGTTGGGTAGTGGCCCGCCTCGTTGGGGTCCACAAACGCAATGAAGGCCGTTGCCGCTCCCGCAGCAACCGCAACAGCAACGGGCGCGACATAAGCTGGCAACCGTGAGGTGCGGCGCTGCGAGGCGGCAACGGTCTGCGTCATGGTGTTACGAGTTGGATGCGCCAATGCCGATGATGACGATGAAGAGGACGTACAGCACTCCCACGACGAGCGCGGTGACTGCGGAAACGATCGACCACTTCTTGGCGGCTGCGGCCGACGCCACTGCGCCCGCATAGTCGCCTTGAGCCCACTTGCCATTTACCTCGGCTGCCTTGACTATCGCGACGATGCCAAACGGCAAGCAACACAGGACGGTAGCGAGGATCGCGAACACCAGGTTGTTGTTGGGAGGCTGCGAGGCGGGCATGCCCATGGGCATCGGTGCGGCCGGCGGCGGCGGTGGCGGCGGAGGCGTAATGTCTGACATGAGTTTTTCCCCTTGAAATAGGCCGACGCCCGGGCGGGCGCCAGTGGCGCTACCCTAGCGGCTGGCCGTGGCCAAGCGCGCGCAGAACGCCGCCCACAATGAGCGACAGCACGATGAGGCTGCCACCGATGGCCGTCACCACGGGACGGTCAAACGCAATTCCCACCGCAACCACGATCGCCGCGAGCACGAGGCCGCTGTTCATCACCACGCCCGCGAGGGTGACACCGTGGTTGGTGTGCACAGGGTCGGGAAGATCTTGCGGCTCGAGGTTGACGCTCGACATCGGTGCTCCTTGGGGTTCTAGGTTGACGAGATTCTATCGTGGCTCAACGCGTTCAAGCCGAGCCGCCACCCGCACGGCGCGAACCATCGCGGCGGCCTTATCCCTGGTCTCTTGAGCTTCGCGCTCCGGCACCGAGTCCGCAACAATCCCGGCACCCGCCTGGATGTGGGCAACACCCTCGCGAATCAGCGCAGTGCGGATGGTGATGGCAAAGTCCATGTTGCCGGCAAAGTCGAAGTAGCCTGCCGCGCCGCCGTAGAAGGCGCGGCGCACGGGTTCGATCTCGTCGATCAGCGCGATCGCCCGCGCCTTTGGCGCACCTGAGAGTGTGCCCGCAGGGAACGTAGCAGTGAACGCATCAACTGATGTGTATTGCGGCTCGATCCGGCCAACCACGGTTGAACAGATGTGCATGACGTGGCTGTAGCGATTGACGGCCATGAATTCGGTGACCTCAACGGAAGTGGGCTCACACACCTTCACGAGATCATTGCGTGCAAGGTCAACGAGCATGATGTGCTCGGCAATCTCCTTGGGATCGTCGATGAGCTCCGCGGCGAGGTCTTTGTCTTCCTCGGGAGTGGCGCCCCGCGGGCGCGAGCCTGCGATGGGGTACGTGCGCATCTGGCCGTTCTGCAGCGCAACGAGCGACTCGGGGCTCGCGCCGACAATGGCGAATTCGCGCCCCTCACGGTCTTCGATCTGGAAGTAATACATGTACGGGCTGGGATTGACGGTGCGTGCCACGCGGTACACGTCGAGCGGGTCACCCGCGTAGGGCACGTCGAACCGCTGTGACGGCACCATTTGGAACACTTCGCCGTCGCGGATGGCGCCTTTCGCAAAGCGCACAGCTTCCTCGAACTCGCCCTCGGCGCTGCGCTGCAGAACAGCCGGCTCCTCGCCGTCATTCATGACGGAGACGTCGCCATTGGCGGCCGACGCTAGGGCCGCCTGCATCGCGTCAACGCGCGCCATCGCGTCGTCATAGGCAGCGTCGATGCCGCTGGCCTGCGCATCGGCGTTGACCGCATTGGCGATGAGCCATACCGAGCCATCGTGATGGTCGATAGCGGCGACGTCCGTTGCCAACGCAAGCACAGCGTCGGGCACATCAATGTCTTTTGGTGCCTTCTTGGGCAACGTGGGTTCCCACTGGCGAATGATGTCCCAGCCGATAACGCCAACCATGCCGCCTGTGAGAGGCGGGAGGCCCTCGATGGGCTCGGACTGGAGTTCTGCGAGCACGTTGCGGATGGTTGCGAGCGGCGCACCGTCCGCGAGTCCTACCGGCACCTCCCCTGCCCAATTCGCGTCGTCCCCCTCGATGGTGAGCGTTGCGCTCGAGCGCACGCCAACAAAGGACCAGCGGGCGCGCGAGCCATCCGGCTCAGCTGACTCGAGAATGAACGTGCCCGGACGCCCGTGAGCGAGCGCGCGGTACACCGCCACGGGGGTGAGCGAGTCCGCAAGCACGCGGCGCACCACAGGCACCACCCTGCGCGATGCGCCTAACTCCACGAATTCCGCGCGCGAAGGCCACGTTTGACCCCACTCCACATGCACTGCCGTCATGGAGCGAGCCCATTCACTGCGCCAAGGTCGCCACCCGCGTCAAAGCAAGAGCGTGCTCCCGTGTGGCATGCGGGCCCGGTCTGGTCCACTTGAATGAGCAGTGCGTCGCCGTCACAATCGAGGCTCACCGAAACCACTCGCTGAACGTGGCCCGAGGTGTCGCCCTTGCGCCACAACTCGTTGCGGGAGCGGCTCCAGTACACGGCACGTCCCGAGGTGAGCGTCTGCTCAAGAGCGTCGTCATTCATCCACGCGACCATGAGCACCTCGCCGGTGTTGTGCTGCTGCGCCACCGCAGTGACGAGACCATCTGGGGAGCGCTTGAGGCGCGCGGCAATCTCAGGGGCAAGCATGGCGAACATCCTCCCACGCAAGCGGCGTCATGTAGAGCGCCGCAGTCAGTCGCGCGTCTGGGACACCCAGGCGGCGTAGAGATCGGCATATATGCCGCCCGCGTTGACGAGCTCTGAGTGCGGACCCAACTCAACGAGTTCGCCTGCCTCCATCACGCCAACCAGGTCGGCACGCTCGGCAGTGGACAGTCGGTGCGCGATCACCACAGCCGTGCGCCCCTGCATGAGTCCCTCGAG
>CAYMRO010000105.1:2746-7643 GCA_964392875.1 uncultured Demequinaceae bacterium | reverse complement strand
CACGACACGATCGGTGCCGACCCCGGACTCATCCTTCCTGGCCAGCGCCTCTCGATTCCTGCGGAGCTGACGGCATGAGTGCCGAGCCGGCACTGGCTCGCACCCCCCTGCGGGCAATCGACGGCGGCGCGCCAGCCACGCCCCGCTACGGCGTCAAGCGCGCTCCGCTTGGCGATCCAACGCCGCTCGCCTGCACCATCGCCAAGACTGCGGTGGAAGTCATCCTTGGCGGAGGCGGGCTGGAGACGCTAGTTCGCTGGGTGGCCAACGATGTACGCGAGTCGCTCGCGGCACAGCATTCGCTCTCGCGCAGAGCCGGGCATAAGGGGCTCGAAGCGAAGATCGAACGGGCGCGCGTATGCCGGGTCTCTCATCGCGCCGCGGAGGTGAGCATTGTTGCCGCTGTGCGCGGGCGCGCGCTCGCCGTCGCCATGCGCCTCGAGGAGGTCCATGGCCGGTGGCTCGCGACGGTCGTCGAGATCGTCTAACCGTGCGCGAGGCGCCGCACCGCTACTGACAACGCGGAGCTGCGCTACGCCGCCTCATTCTTTCCGTGGCACATCTTGTACTTCTTGCCGGAGCCGCATGGGCATGGGGCGTTCTTTGGAGTCCCAGGGAACGTACCGCCGTCGGCCTCTGGGGCCGCCTTCTTGGCCGGAGCCTTCTTGGCCGCAGCCTGCCCGGAGCCGTCTTCCGCGGGGCCCGAATACGTGAGCGCGCCCATATTCATGGTCATGCCCGTGTTGGTGGAGGCAGTTGAAGTTGACGACGCAGCGGCAACCCGCTGTTGGGCGGCGGGAGTCTCTTGGCCGTCCACGGGAACTTCGCGCTTCTCCACGCGGAACAGCACTTGCACGGACTGCTCTTTGATGGTGTCCGTCATGGCCTCAAACAGTTGGTAACCCTCACGCTGGTATTCGGTGAGCGGGTCACGCTGACCCATAGCGCGCAGGCCGATTCCCTCCTTGAGATAGTCCATCTCGTAGAGGTGCTCGCGCCACTTGGAGTCCAGCACCTGCAGCAATACTTGGCGCTCCACCGTGCGCATGAGGTCCGGGCCAATGCGCTCTTCCACCGCTTCGTACCGCAAGCGGGCGTCGGCGGTGAGTTCGCGCGTCAGGAACTCCGGCGATACAGACGTCAGATCGCCGGCCTCATCCAGGAGTTCGTCGGCCGTGACCGAGACGGGGTAAATGGTGCGGAGGTCCTTCCAGAGGGCCTCGAAATCCCAGTCGTCGGGTGAACCAGTTACGGTCGCGCCCCGCACGTAAGACGTCACCACGTCGTCCACAAACTGCATCACCTGGTCGCGCATGGACTCGCCATCGAGCACGCGGCGGCGCTCCGCAAAGATGACGGTGCGCTGGTCAGACATGACGTCGTCGTACTTGAGAATGTTCTTGCGGATCTCGTAGTTGCGTCCCTCAATCTGCGCTTGCGCACCGCGCACACCGCGCGTGAGGGTCTTGGACTCAATGGGCATGTCGTCCGGAATGGCCGAGGAGTTCATGACCGATGCCGCGAGGCCGGACTGGAACATCCGCATGAGGTCGTCCTCGAGCGACAAGTAGAAGCGAGACTCTCCTGGGTCACCTTGGCGCCCTGAACGTCCGCGCAACTGGTTGTCGATGCGGCGAGACTCGTGACGCTCGGTGCCGAGCACGTAGAGGCCACCGGCTGCGAGCACCTCGTCGTGCTCCGCTACGACGTCCGCCTGCGCTTTGGCGAAGACCTCGTCCCACACCCGCTCGTACTCTTCGGCGTTCTCGTGGGGATCCAGTCCGCGGTTGGTCATCTCCTGCACCGCTAGGAACTCGGGGTTACCACCCAGCATGATGTCGGTACCACGGCCAGCCATGTTCGTGGCGACCGTCACCGCACCCTTTCGCCCAGCGTCGGCCACAACGCTCGCCTCTTGCTCGTGCTGCTTGGCGTTGAGGACGCTGTGGCGAATGCCGCGCTTGCGGAGCTCCTTGGAGAGCCGCTCGGACTTCTCCACGGACACCGTTCCAACGAGCACCGGCTGACCCTTGGCGTTGCGCTCAAGGATGTCCTCGATGACTGCATCGAACTTGGCTGCCTCCGTCTTGTACAGGAGGTCCGACTGATCCTCGCGGATCATGGGCATGTTCGTGGGAATCGGAATGACGCCGAGCCCATAGGTGCCGTTGAGCTCAGCAGCCTCCGTCTGAGCCGTACCGGTCATGCCCGCGAGCTTGTCGTAGAGGCGGAAGTAGTTCTGGAGAGTGATCGAGGCGTACGTCTGGTTCTCCGCCTTGATAGCCACCCCCTCCTTGGCCTCGATGGCCTGGTGGAGGCCCTCCGAATAGCGTCGGCCCTTCAAGAGGCGGCCCGTGTGCTCGTCGACGATGTCCACTTCGCCCTCTTGCACCACGTAGTCCACGTCCCGCTTGAACAGTTCCTTAGCCTTGATGGCGTTGTTCAGGAAGCCAATGAGCGGGGTGTTGGCGGGGTCGTAAAGATTGTCGATGCCGAGTGCGGCCTCTACCTTTTCGATGCCGGGCTCCAGCACGCCAATGGCGCGCTTCTTCTCTTCCACCTCATAGTCAACCTCGGGCTTCATGGTGCCCACGAGGCGAGCGAACTCCACGTACCAACGATTGTTGTCGCCGGATGCGGGGCCGGAAATGATGAGCGGCGTGCGCGCCTCGTCGATGAGGATCGAGTCCACCTCATCCACGATCGCGAAGTTGTAGGCGCGGTGCACCAGCTGCTCAGGCTCCATCGCCATGTTGTCTCGCAGGTGGTCAAAGCCAAACTCATTGTTGGTGCCGTACGTGATGTCTGCGGCGTACTCGCGCTTGCGCTCGGTGGGAGTCTGACCCGCCAAGATGCAGCCCGTCTCCATACCAAGGAAGCGGAAGACGCGGCCCATCAGTTCGGACTGATACGAGGCAAGATAGTCGTTGACCGTGACCACGTGCACCCCGAGTCCGGTGAGCGCGTTGAGGTATGCGGGAAGGGTTGCGACGAGGGTCTTGCCCTCACCGGTCTTCATCTCCGCGATATTGCCAAAGTGCAGCGCGGCGCCGCCCATGATCTGCACGTCAAAGTGACGGAGGCCAAGCGTGCGGCGAGAGGCCTCGCGCACCGCCGCAAACGCCTCGGGCATGATGGTGTCGAGCGACTCGCCCTCGTTCACGCGCTCCTTGAACTCGTCCGTGAGCGCGCGGAGTTCTTCGTCCGTGAACTCGCGGTACACGTCCTCGAGGGCGTTTGTGAGCGTGACGACCTTCTCAAGGCGCCTGCGCTCGCGCCCTTCGCCGATGCGGATGATGCGGTCGATGACTGCCACTCGTACTCCTCCTTGGGTCGGGAACCATCGTAGGCGGTCAGTGGATGGTCTCGGGTTCGTCACGCTGTGGGCGCAACAAAGGGAGGCGGGTACCGGCTAGCGATACCCAGGGCCGCTCAAACGGCCCACACTGTTGTCGCCTACGCGCTCTCGCGCGACTCCACGCCGGCAACCGTTGCGAGGTGCAGCACCCCGTAGGTCCAGCCTCGGCGCCGGTACACGGCTGAAGGCAGGTCAGTTTCAACGTCGTGGAAGAGGAAGAAGTCGTGGCCAACAAGCTCCATCTGATCGATGGCATCGGTGACGGACATGGGCGTTGCCTCATGCGTCTTTGAGCGAATCACGATGGGCGTGCCATCGATGGGGATCTCGCGCGTTGCGTCTGCGGGCGCTCCCTCCCATAGCTCCACTGACTCCACAGTGTCCGGCGTGATCGTGGGCACGCCCTGTGCTGGCGTTGGCACGGCACGCAGGCCCAACTTGCCCTGGTGGCGGTGCACCTTGCGTTCGTGCATCTTGCGCAACTGCGCGGTGAGCTTGGCATACGCCGCGTCGAACGCCGTCTCCCGGTCAGGAGCCGCGGCTTCCGCACGCACTACACCGCGCCCGTGCACCGTGATCTCCACGCGCTCCCTGTCGTTGGACACTCGTGGACTGCGCTCGTGGACAATTTGCACGTCCGCGCGCGTGGCTCGAGGTGCCAGCTCAGCGATCTTCCCCATGCGCTCCTCTATCCGGGTACGCAGTGGTTCGTTGACCTTTGTGTGGCGTCCAACGATGGTGATGTCCATGGCGATGCTCCTTCAACGCTTGCGTGGAAACCCCGGGGCCCCGTGGGCCCGGGTCAAGGTGGTCGTGGCGCCGTTAGCGCCTTCCGCATCACCTCCCCGGCATCGAAGAGTGGGGGACGTTTGCCGTCCTTGCCCCTACCATAACGCGCTTCTTGCGGACACGTCGCGCCGAGGTGTCGCAGCTAACACGAGCGCGCCAACAACCGGTGTTCCGGCGGCCTCCAGGGCGTCAGCCGCGCGTGCCAAAGTGGCCCCAGTCGTCATGACATCGTCAACGAGGAGCACGGGCACGGGGCCCAGCTTTCGCGTCACTCGCACCCCTGCGGCGTCCCACCTGCCAATGCTCGAGCGGCCCTTGGAGCCGCTCCCGTTTGCGGTGAGGGCTTCCTTCACTGTGGCGCCAACTGCCGGCCCGACGCTGTTGGCAAGGAGCGCACTGATGGCCACGCCGCGCTTGCGGACCGAGCGCGGTTTGCTTGGCACAGGCACCACCGTGAGGCCGGGCGGCAGGTCCGGCCCGATTTCCGTTGCCGCTCGTGCGGCGGCGGCCGCAAAGAAGGGATCGAGGTCTCGCCTGCGGCCATCCTTCCAGATGCCTATTGCACGATGCGGTGGCCCGTCCAGTTCCGCGATGGCCCATACCGGCAGCCTTGTGCGGCCAACAACGGCGAGCCGTCCGGCGCTCTCCTCGGCGCGAAATGGCCGCTCCCACCACGGAGCGGAGCACGATTCGCACAACGGCACGTCCTCAAGTCCGCAACCGGCGCATGCCACCGGCACTATGAGGCGC
>CAYMRO010000105.1:0-2646 GCA_964392875.1 uncultured Demequinaceae bacterium | reverse complement strand
GCCCGAATAGGCCAGCTCAGCGGGACCCGTGGCCACCTTTGACCACACGGTTCCCGACCTCGCAAACACTTGCTGCTTGTTGTCCACCACCACGAGCGACCGCTCGCTTTCGCGCGCCGTGATGTCCACTGCGCCGGTCACTGCCTTTTGCGACTCGGTGAGTCCCCCTACGTCCACAAGCCACAATCCGTTGCCTACGTCAACGGCGGCTTCGCCTAGCGCGGCAATCGTGAAGGCGTCCACCCATGTGAGGTCGATCGCGGGGCCAATGTCCGTGCCCACTGCGAGCGGTTCACCAATGGTGAGCGGCTCGCCGTCTTCGCTACGGACTATCGAGGCCACCTCGAGGGTCTGCTTGCCGCCCGTGCGCGACAGCACCGCAATGCGAGCTCCATCGCGTGAGACCGCGAGCGCCTGCACGGTGGTGGCGCGCAACCAGTCAACGGGAATCTTGACGATGGTGCCGCCCTCTTTGACTGCCACGAATTCCCCGGCCGGGTCTGCGGACGCTGTCCACGTCCAGTGGTGGCGATCCACGGACGGCGCTATGAGCGCGGAACCTTCGTAGAGCGTCTGGGTCTTCATGGTCGCGCTCGGAGCGCTCGCGCCGTCTTTGGCCGCCACGAGCGAATCCACGCCACCCTTGAGTGCATCTGACGACACGAGCGTTGACCCGTTGACAATCCACGCGGCAGTGAGGTCCTCAAAGCCCTGCGCGATGCCACTTGAACCTGCGGGCAGACCGCCAACGGAGTTGGCGACCTGCCATGCGTTCTCGCCATCCCACACGCCCAGCCGGTCGTTGATGAACGCCACGGCGTCCGTGGTTGGCAACGGCGCGGGGGCAAGAGCGGCGGAACCGTCGCCGCCCAACGCCACGCCACCACTGGTCACCACAACACCAGTGGTGCCGGGAATGCTCGCAAGGGTGAGCCGCATCTGCTCTTGCGCAAGGCTGCGCTGCGCCGCATCGCCGGAGGAGGCCGGTGTGAGCTGCACTGCCGCAACGCCATCCGTCACCACCACGGAATCCACGGCGAGCCCAGAGGAGGCGGGGAAGCCGGTGTGCACCGCAGGGGCAAGCCACGGTGAAGGACCTTCCACGAGTTCGCGCGCGGCCACGGTCACCGCCTTGCTCCGTTGCAGCCACCGCAGCTCCGGCACTTGGGTGGTCTCATCCACGCTCGCAAAGACCAAGTTCACTGGCATGAAGAGACGTGCAAAGTTGTCGCGTGCGAGGATCGTGCCATCGTCGAGCTCCGTGATGCGCCACTCTCCGTCCGCATTGAGTTCCAACGTGAACGAGAGCGTCTCGCGTGTTCCGTCTGCCGCCTCCGTGAGCCTGCCGGAGTCGTCGATCGTGGCGAACACCGGAATGTCGTACGTCACGGTGTTGGTGTTCTGGTCGAAGTCGGTTTGCAGCGCGGCGGAGTCGAACACCGTGACTTGCGCATTGGGATCCCACTTGGCCGCAGCAGCGGGCGTCAAATATTCGCGGGCCACGGTGAAGTCGCTCGCGAAGCCCGCGCTCGAGGCACTGATGAAGCCGTTGACGATCCCCGTTGGGCTATCGCCCTCCCGCGGTCCCTCGGCAAAGGGCACAAAGGGTTTGGACGACGACACGACGCCTGCCCCCTCATTGACGGGACCGCTCGTGGGAATGGTGGTGCACGCTGCCAACGCAAGCGCCGCCAAAGCCGCGAGCGATGCGGTGCCCAGCCAGCGTCGGGCCATCATGAGGTGGTCTCTTTCAGCTCATCCCGCGGGTGCAGATCCAGCAATGGCGCCGTGCCGAGCGCCTCGAATTCGCTTTCGCGCATCGCAAGGGAAAGGGGCGCGTCCTGGCCAAGTCCACGGGACGTGCGTGGCAAGAGCAATCGGAAGCTTGCGCCTTTGTCCGGACGTCCCCATGCCTCGAGTTTGCCGCCGTGGAGCCGTGCGTCCTCCAGCGCAATCGACAGGCCGAGTCCCGTTCCTCCCATGGTGCGGGCGCGCGCGGCATCGGCGCGCCAGAAGCGATCGAAGACGCGGTCCACTTGCTGCGGGGTGAGGCCAATGCCGTAGTCGCGCACCACAACGGCCACGGCGCGGCCGTTCGACGCCACGGCAATATCCACCGGGTGCTCTTGAGCGTGCTCAATGGCGTTCGAGAGCAAGTTGCGGATGATGCGCCCAACGCGCGGGCGGTCTATGGACGCGATGTGCGCACCCTCGCCCACCCACACCCGCAGCTCCACGCCAAGCCTGCTCGCGGGGTGGGACACCGCCTCCACCTCGTCGCGCACCACATCGGTCAGCGAGATCTCTTCAAATTCAAGGCGCGCGGCGCCGGCGTCGATGCGACTGATCTCCAGGAGGTCGGCGAGCAACGTCTCGAACCGGTCGAGTTGGCCGCTCAGCAGTTCGGCACTGCGGGCTACCTCTGGCGGGAAGTCCGCGCGCGCGTCGAACAGGACGTCCGAGGCCATCCGCACAGTGGTGAGGGGAGTGCGGAGCTCGTGCGAGACGTCGGAGACAAAGCGGCGCTGCAAGCGAGACAGCTCCTCCATACGCGTGATCTGCCGCTGGAGCGACTCCGCCATCTCGTTGAACGTGCGCGCAAGTGTGGCCATCTCGTCGTTGCCGCGTACCTTCATGCGCTCGCTT
>CAYMRO010000104.1:0-7695 GCA_964392875.1 uncultured Demequinaceae bacterium | reverse complement strand
GACGGGAATTGGAGGCGCGCTCTACGAATCGGTGTTCGAGCGCGCGCGTGAGCGGGGCGCGAGCGAGGTCACCGCAGAGGTCAACGTCCGTCCGGTCAATCCCGGGTCTATCGCCTTCCACGAGCGCCTGGGCTTCCGCCAACTCGCGGAGCAGGAGACCCGCAATGGAGCAGTGCGGGTGGCGCTGCTCGCGCGGCCCGTCTACTGACACTCGCAGGTCGCTAGAAGACGGCGAGCATGACGCAGCCGCCAAGTGCCACCGCAATACCCACGATGTGCTTGGCCGTAAGCCGCTCGTCGAGAATGAACCGCGCGAGCAGTGCCGTCGTGATGGGATAGAGGCACAGCACCACTCCCACCACGGCGAGCTCTCCCGCGCGCAACGCCTCCAGCAAGGTGAGGTTGGCGCAAGCAAGAAACAGGCCGGCGAGCAGGCCAAGGCCCACCGTGCGTCGCGTGGGCGGCTCGGAACCAATGGTGATTCCCATGGCGTCTCCCGCGCGCTTGAGCCCGCGGACGCTGCGCACGCCCCACGCGAGGAGCACAAGCAATACGAGCCCCAGCGCAACCTCAACCGTTGGCGTCACGAATCCGGAATCCGCTGGCGCGGCATCCAGCGCCACCACCGAGGCGCCAAATGCCAGGCCGGAGACCGTGGCCAGCGCGAGCGGTTGCCACGAGAATGCGCCACTCGCACCCTCAGCGAGACCAATGAGCGTGACTCCGGCGAGCGCAACCGCAATACCGATCCACGCGAGCACGCTCAGCGGCTCGTGGTGCCAGCCAACGCCCACCACCACCGGCACAATCGCCTCACCGGCGCCAACAATTACGGTGATCACGCCCATGGGCGCGGCGGCGAGGCTCGCGTACAGCGTCAGGAAGCCCACTACGCCAAACACTCCGGCGATCACCCCTGCGGTGACGGCTGGCGTCGACACTGGCCGCTGATGCACAGCGATTACCAGTGTCGACGCCACCGTAGCTCCAACGAACGACCACACCGTGGCGTGGAGCGCCGTCGACTTGCGAGAGCTCACCCCGCCTACGAAGTCGGAGGCACCCCAAAAGATGCTGGACAGGAACGACAGGAGCACACCGAGCATGCGGCAAGCCTATGCGGGCGTGACCTCCGCCATTGAGTGCTCCTCACCCTCCGCGTTGACCGCCATGGCGGGATCGGCCTGCTTCGGCTCGGCTGCGCCAAAGTGGCTCGGCTTGATGAAGAACGCGGCAACGATGCCACCCACAAAGAGCGCCACGGCCGGCAGCAGGATGGTCTGACCCATTGCCGTGGCGAAGGCTTCTTGCATGGGTGCCGGCAACGGGCCAGCGCCCATCTCGCCTTGCGACGAGCCGGTGAATCCGTTCGCCACCAGGCGGTTCACGATCACGGTGGCAATTGCCGCGGAGCCCAGCACACCGCCCACCTGGCGCGTGGTGTTGTAGACACCGGCACCGGCGCCCGCAGCGCTCATGGGCAGGTTCCGTGTGGCGGTGGACGCCAGCGGCGCCCACAAGAACGCGCTGCCCGCACCCAACAGGAACGGCGGCACCAATAGCCAGCCGATGGCGATGTCCGGCGTCAGCATTTGCGACCACAAGACGATTGCGACCGTGGACACCACCAGACCCGGAACCACGATGGCGCGCGGGTGGACCTTGTCCGCTAGCGTTCCCGCGAGCCGCGAGAACGCGAGGGTGGCAACGGCCGTGGGGATAGTCATGAGCGCTGTCTGAGTTGGCGACAGTCCACGAACCACCTGGAAGAAGTACACGAGCGGGATGAACATCGCCGTGAACGCAAAGCCCACCGTGGTGATGGCACCGTTCGCTACGGAGAAGTTGCGGTCCTTGAACAACCCAAGCGGAACCAGCGGCTCCTTCTTGTTGACGCGCTGCCACACAATGAACAGCGCGAGCACAACCACGCCGCCCGCAATGCACGCCCAGATCGCGTTGTTCCAGTCATATGCGTGACCCTGCTGCAGCCCAAAGACGAGCAGGAACATACCAAGGGCGGAAAGCGCAACACCGAACCAGTCGAACGAGTGCTGGTGCGTCTCGAGGCGAGGGACCAGCATCTGCGCGGCGATGAAGGCCACAACGCCGATGGGTACGTTGACGAAGAAGATCCACTCCCAGCCTGGGCCGTCCACGAGGACGCCGCCAAGCAGCGGGCCAACGAGGATCGCAACGCCGGAAACCGCGCCCCAGAGCGCCATCGCGACGCCGCGACGCGCAGCTGGGAAGGTGCGGGTGATGACGGCCATGGTCTGCGGTGTCATGAGGCCAGCACCAAGGCCCTGCAGCGCGCGGAAGGCGATGAGGTTGCCAATTCCGGAACCGGGCAGGGTGTCCGCAAGGCCACACATGAGCGAAGACAGGGTGAAGGTTACGAGGCCGATTTGGTACATCAGCTTGGGTCCAAAGCGGTCACCGAGCCGCCCAGTGATGAGGAGCGGCACGGCATACGCAAGGAGGTACGCCGATGTGACCCAGATGACCTGGTCGATCGACGCGTTGAGTCCCTCCTGAATGGACGGGTTGGCAATCGACACGATCGTCGTGTCGATCAGAATCATGAAGAATCCGATGACGAGCGCCCACAGGGCTGGCCACGGATTGCGTTCTTGGGTCATGAATTTTCCTCTGAGTGATTGGGGACCGGGGTGTCCCAGGAAATCTCGCCGGACTCGATGCCGGCAATGACTGAATTGAGCCAAGCTAGGTCGGCGCTCGCCCGGTTGAGGGCGAACTCCATGCCGAGCAGGATGCGGCGCGGCAACCGCTTCATATGGGGAGTCCCCATCTTCATTTCGCCGTGTGTGATCTCGGCGTCGATGACGGCCGCCCGCTCGCGCAATGCCTCGAGCACCTCGGAGACCGGGAGGTTGTGCGCCTCGCCCATGGCAACCGTGAATTCGGGATACTCGGGTTGGGGTTCGGTGAGCATGCCCACCACCGCGCGCCGCAAGGCTGAGCGGCCCGCAGCCGTGATGCCATACGTGGTGCGCTCGGGCCGATTTCCCTCGCGATCCGTACCGATTGCCTCCACGAGGCCCGCACTCTCCATCCAATTCACAGCGTGATAGAGCGTGCCGGGCCGCAACTTGACGGTCTTGTCTTGCCTGCGTGTCACGAGGGTCTGATACATCTCGTAGGGATGCATGGGGCGCTCAACAAGCAGCGCGAGCGACACTACGCCGAGCGGTTTGAGCGGACTTACGTGCATTTTCACCCTCCCTGGATGGCCCCGTCTGATTATTCCAATTGGAATATACGGCGTCAAGTATTCCGGGAGAGATTTTTCGAAAGGGGCCGACGCTGGTGTCAGTTGGGGGTCAGGCGTCGCGGGCGTCGAGGTGGGTGCGCAGCGCGTGCGCAAGCATCCGCTCGTCCGACGCAAAGCGCCGTGCCGTGAGGCGAATCAACTCCGCGGCATCGTCGCGATTGAGGTCCGCATCCTCGAGCAGCTCGCCAAGGAAGCCCACCACTGCGGCATCCGGCGGGATTTGCGCGTGTGCCAGGAAGGCGATTGACTCCCACGTACCCGGCCCAAGCCCACGCACCGCGAGCGCGGCGGCGCTCACAGCGTCGGGCCGTTGCAGTGCCGCTTCCTGCAAGTCGCGAGCGCTGCGCACCCCCACCCCAAGCAGCGCCACTGCGGCTTCGTGAATGACGGCTGCGCGCAGAACGGGCACTCCAAGCACATTGGTGTCCCCCCACCGCGGCCCTAGAGTCTTGACTACCCCGCCCACTCCCCCATCTGCAAGGTCACCGAGATCGTCAAGCAGGGAGTGCGAGCGCGCGTGCATCACGTGATCAACAACACCGTCGACGTTGCCTTGCGGGGTCTGGGCGCGGAACACACCCGCGATGAGCGCGAGTTCCACTTGGTGCGGGTAGCCCCACGGGGCGGCGTCGCGCCAGCCTTCCTGGAGCAGCCCTCCAAGGAGCATGTGAAGTTGGCGTGGGCGGGGGTCGGTCACGTGCTCAACCTACCCGCGCTCCTGCGCGCGGCTTACCATCGAGTCCATGCGCATCCTCCTCGTTGGCGGCACCGGGCTCATTTCGTCACAAGTATCACAGATTGCCCTCGCGGAGGGTCACGAAGTCACGCTCGTGAACCGCGGCAAGTCAGCGTTGCCGAGTGCGCCGGGCGCCCATCTCATCCACGCGGACGCCACGTCTGCCGAACAGCTGCGCTCCGCCCTGCGCGGACCGCGACTGCGTGGCGAGCGGTATGACGCGGTGGTGCAATTCATCGCCTACGGCGCCGAGCACGTGCGCGATGACATCGAGACCTTTCGCCGCCTCACCGATCAATACGTGCTGATTGCCACGTGCGCGGCGTACCGCAAATACGATCATCTGCGGCCCTTGACGGAAGACGTTCCGCTGGAGAACGAGTACTGGCAATATGCAAAGGACAAGATCGCCTGCGAGCAAGCGCTGCGTGACGGCGGCGACGCCGCGGGGCTGCCATGGACCATCGTGCGTCCGGCTCACACCTACGGCGCATCCAAGATTCCGGGCTTCACGGGCGTGTCACGCCATCCGTGGACGCTCGTGGATCGCATGCGTCGCGGAGCGGACATCATCCTGCCCGGCGACGGCACGAGCCTATGGACCATCACCCACGCACGGGACGTGGCGGCGGGGATCGTGGGATTGCTCGGTGCATCCGGTGCTCTTGGCGAGGCCGTGCACGTGACGGGCTCCGAGGCCCTCACGTGGCGCGGCATCCATGCCGCGATCGCGCGCGCCGCGGGGGTGTCCCACGATGACTTTGCCGCCCAAACGGTGTGCGTGCCGTCCGATGCGCTGGTTGCCGCCGCGCCCGATCAAGCCGGTTCCATCCGCGGCGACAAGATGCATCCCGCCGTGTACGACACCTCCAAGTTGAAGTCGCTCGTGCCCGGGTGGGAGCAGCGCGTCTCCTTCGCAGACGGCGTTGCGGAGGCCATCGATTTCTTCGAGGCGCATCCGCAGCTACAGACCATCGACGATGGCGCCAACGCGATGTTCGACTCCCTGGGGTCTCGCTACCGTGATGCGCTGCAAGCGTCGAGCGCGTAAGCCAAGTCACCCATCGACGGCGCCGTGCCTTTTCGCTAGCGTTGCCCCATGAAAACTAGGCACTCCGCCGTTGTGTCCGCGGTCCTCGTGATGTTGCTGCTCACGGCCTGCTCCACTTCGCCAAGTGTGCCGAGTCCCTCGACGAGCCCCAGTATTACGCCGACCGCCACTACGGCGCCCGTGCAGACGCCATCCGCAACGCCGTCGCCAACGGACGTGCCTGCCGCGCTCGATTGCCCACCGTGGACAGACGACCCTGACTCGGCGACCCCCGCCATCGGAGTGAATCGGTTCGCTGGCGCATGCTTGGGCATGACCTTTGACGAGGCAACCGCGAACGGGACCACGGTCGTTGGCGACGAACAATGCCCCTGGTATTCAACCATCGTGGCGGATGACGATCTTGGCTACTACGTTGCCGCACTCAAGCAGGGCGACGGCGCGAGCGACACCATCAGCCTGTTCATCCTGAGGTGGTTCTCCGATCCCAAGACCGCGAAGGACTATGACCTCCCCGCCACGCCAGAGGGCATCACTATTGGCTCAACCGCCGATGAGGTGCTCTCCGCGTACCCAACCGCGCACGAGGTGCGCTTTAACGACATCGCACGCGGACCGCGGACGCAGATTGTGGTGCCCACGGGAGCAACCACCACCTACAACTTCGACATCACCGACCTTAGGGTCAACGAGATCTCGTGGGGCGAGAACATCAGCGAGGGTGGTCCCAACGGCGACCTGTGCGCTCTCTAGCGTGCCGTGGGTGAGCAACTAGGCGCCCAACCCAAAAGCCCGTACGCTTGCACCATTCATTTACCTCGGAGGGAATCCCCCATGAAGATCGCCATTTTCGGGTTCGTTGCTGCTGCCGCGCTCGTGCTCGCCGGATGCTCCGGTGACACCCCAGCAGACACCAACACCGCCAAGCCCGCGCCCACCAACACGGTGGCGGCAGAGGGGCCAAGCAGTACGGCGGGACCCGTGGTGGGCAACCTGGACGACCCCCTATGTGCGGCGGCAAAGGCCAACATCAAGGACGCGGCCGCGCTCCAGGCAAAGACGTCTGAACTGACCGAACTCTTGCAAGACCCCAAGTTCCTTACGGAAGGCGACACCACGGCTCTCAACGCGTGGGGCGACGCCATGCTGGAGCTGTCAGACGCGAGCAAGGCGTTCTACGCGCTCGGCATCGAGAAGACCACGGGCGACATCAACGCCGACTTCGTGACGCTTGGCACCTTCGTGGACAAGTACTCAACGGCTCTTGCGCAGTCAGCGGCTGACGCGAAGGACACCACCGACTTCATGACGAGCATGCAGACCTTCTTCTCGGAGGAGGAGCTCGCCGCGGTGGCGCAAGCGGCACCCGAGGCCGCGCAGAATGTGGCGTCCTACCTCGGAGACCTCTGCGACACGATCGGCTGAGGTTGACGGACGTCGGCGGCCTCAGCACCAGCACCCAGGACTACCTCAAGGCCCTGTGGTCGCTCGGTGAGTGGGATGCCGCGGGCGTCACGGTAACTGCACTCGCAGAGCGCCTAGGGGTGCGCACCTCCACCGCGTCTGACGGCCTCCGCAAGCTTTCGGAGCAGGGCTTCGTTGAGCATGCCCCCTACGGCGCGATTGTGCTCACCGAGCAAGGAGCCGCGCACGCGCTCGCGATGGTACGCAGGCATCGCCTGCTGGAGACGTACTTGGCAAGCGAGCTCGGCTACTCCTGGGACGAGGTTCATGACGAGGCCGAGTCACTGGAGCACGCGGTCTCAGACGCCTTCATTGCGCGCATAGACGCGCGGCTCGGTCACCCAACGCGCGATCCTCACGGCGACCCCATCCCCCCGGCCGCAGGCGAGCTCGTGCTCCCAGACGCCGTCCCGTTGGCCACCCTCGCGGCCGGCACCCGCGCGGTCATCTCACGCATCTCGGATGCGTCGCCCCAGCGCTTGCGCGCATTTGCGGACACAGGCATTTTGCCCGACGCGGTGGTCACGCTGGGAGCGGACGGCACCTTGAGCGTGGGTTCGGTTGATTACGTGCTTGGCGAAGGGGACGCGGAGGCGCTGTGGGTCATCCCGCGATCGTGATCACCACGAGTGCGGCGTTGAGGGCAACAATGAGCACGGCCACCGTCACTGCCGCAACGATGGTTGTTCGGCGATTCACGTAGGCGCCCAGCAACGAGCGCAGTGAGGTGAAGCGCACCAGCGGGATCAGGGCGAACGGTATGCCAAGGCTCAGCACCACTTGCGACATCACAAGCGCCCAGGTGGGGTCCACGCCCGCGAAGAGCAGCAGCAGCGCCGGGATGAGCGTCACCGCACGGCGCGTGATGAGCGGGATGCGACGCAGGAGCAGGCCGTCCATGATGACGGCCCCTGCGTGCGCACCCACTGACGTAGCCGCCAGTCCAGATGCCAGCAGTCCAACCGCGAACACGGTGGCGATGACAGGACCAAGTTGGCTCGCGAGCGCTGCGTGCGCCCCCTCGATGGAGTCCGTGCCGGGCACACCTCGCAAGCTCGCGGCGGCGAGCAGCAGCATGGCAATGTTGACGCCGCCCGCGGCGAGCATGGAACAGCCAACGTCGAGGCGAGTGGCCCTGAGCAGTCTTGG
>CAYMRO010000103.1:0-7788 GCA_964392875.1 uncultured Demequinaceae bacterium | reverse complement strand
TCCGATCTCGCTCCGGGCCTGCGCTTCCGTGTAGCCCATCGCCAGCAGTTCGTTTGACCGCCGGTGCGCAAGAGGCGCTCGCGCTCATCGACGTGTCAGTACAGCGCGCGGATGACGCCCGCGCCGAGGTGGAGCAGGCCCGTTCCGAGCGTGCCGGCACCCTCGCGGACGTACGCAGGCTCGTTGACGAATACAGCGTTGAGCACTCGCGCCTCACCGATGACGCCCACCGTGACGAGGTGGCGCGAGCGGAGCTGCGCGTGCGGCTGGAGCAATTGCGCCAGCGCGCCATCGACGATCTTGGCGTGGACCCGGACCAGCTGGTCAAGGAGTTTGGTCCGCACCTGCCCGTTCCCCAGATTGGGGGAGCGGAGGGTGAAGCCGGCGAAGGCGTCGGACAGCCGTTTGTCCGGGAGCAGCAAGAGAAGCGGCTCCGCACCGCCGAGCGCGCCATGGGCCAACTTGGGCGCGTGAACCCCCTGGCACTTGAGGAATTCGCCGCACTCGAGGAGCGCCACAAGTTCCTCACGGATCAGCTTGGCGACATCAAGAAATCGCGCGAAGACCTGCTGCATATTGTTCAAGAGATAGACGAGCGCGTGGAGCAGATCTTCTCCGAGGCCTTCCGCGACACCGCCGCGCAATTTGAGCTCATCTTCCCCAGGCTCTTTCCGGGCGGAGAGGGCCACTTGGTGCTCACCGATCCCAGCAACATGCTCACCACGGGCATGGAGGTGGAGGCACGCCCAGCCGGCAAGAAGGTCAAGCGACTGTCCCTGCTGAGCGGCGGCGAGCGCTCCCTCACGGCCGTGGCGATGCTCGTGGCGATCTTCAAGGCACGGCCCAGCCCGTTCTACGTCATGGACGAGGTGGAGGCGGCGCTCGACGACGTCAACCTTGGCCGCCTGCTGGAGATCTTCCGCGAACTGCGCGACGATTCCAGCTCATAGTTATCACGCACCAGAAGCGCACGATGGAGATCGCCGACGCCCTGTACGGTGTCACCATGCGTGGCGACGGCGTCACAACCGTCATCAGCCAGCGACTCACGGATGAGGCAGTGAGCGCGTAAGGGCTTGATTCAGGGGGCAGTGGGCGCTGGAGTTGCAATCTCGGCGATCCTGGGTGACGATGGAACAAGACCTATTTGTCCGAATTTCGCACCGCGCGTGCGAGGGAGGCTGGCACTCGGAATGCTTTCTCAGATGGTTCCCTTCTACATCGTAGGCGCCCTCATTTTCGTTGGGATCTTCCTGGCCGCCATGATCGCGGAAGGTCGCGGGGCGCACATTTTGCGCGTCTGGCTGACGTCTGACGGCAAGGCCGCGGTGCAGGCTCTCAAGGAAGAAGCGCTGGTCGGCGACGTGGAACGTGAAGCCAACGACTTGCAGCTCGTGAGCCACTTGGGAGCGGCCGAGCGCCGCTACACCGAACTCGACGCGCGCAAACAGCGCGAGGAGCGCCGCACCGCACACCTGGTCTAGCCGCACGCAACGCGTTTGGCGCCGCGCAACCTGCGAGACTTAGGCCATGGACGTTTCGTGGATTCCCGGTAATGCAGATGCCCTGGTTGTGGGCGTGGTGGCGGTGCTCGCCATTGGCGGCGGCGTGTGGGGCATTGCCCGACGCTCCCGCAAGCCCGCGCAGACCGTCACCACCCCTGTGGTTGCGCCGGCAGTCGAGGCGCCGGTCGAGGCGGCGCCGTCTGTTGACACCGCTCCTGACACCGCTCCTGACACCGCGGCACCCGAGGCTGCGGCACCTGCGCCGGCGGCACCCGCCGCCCCAGCGGAACTCTTTGAGCACCCGGAATCCACCAAGACTCGCTTTGCCCGCTTGCGTGGTCGCCTAGGAGTCACGATTGGCAGTGTGCTTGGTCGCAGCACCATGGCGGCGAGCGACTACGACGCGCTCGAAGAGGCGCTCCTCCTGGCCGACGTTGGTGCGGCGTCCACCGACACCATCCTCGAGGGAGTGAAGAGCCGCCTCGCGGCCAACCCCGAGCTGCCGCCTCGCGAGGCGCTCCGGGAGTCCCTGCTTGACGCTCTCGACCCTGCGGCCGACCGCTCGTTGGCACTCGGCGAGCCCGGTGACGGCAAGTCGCTCTCCGTCATCGTGGTTGGCGTCAACGGCGTGGGCAAGACCACCACGGTTGGCAAGCTCGCTCGCGTGCTCGTTGCCGACGGCTACAGCGTCATGCTCGGCGCCGCAGACACCTTCCGTGCCGCAGCCGCGGACCAGTTGGAGACCTGGGGTGCGCGCGTGGGAGTGCCCGTTGAGCGCTCGGAGCGAGACGGCGCGGACCCCGCTTCTGTTGCCTTCGCGGCCGCGGAGCGCGCGGTAGGCGACGGCACGGACACGCTCCTCATCGACACCGCGGGCCGCTTGCAGAACAAGCAAGGCCTCATGGACGAGCTGGGGAAGATCGTGCGCGTGGTGGGCAAGGTCGCTCCCCGCGGCGAGGTGTTGCTGGTGCTTGACGCCACGACCGGCCAGAACGGGCTCGCGCAAGCGCGCGTCTTCGCCGAGGCAACCGAGGTCACCGGCATAGTCCTCACCAAACTGGATGGCTCCGCCAAGGGCGGCATCGTGGTGGCGGTGCAGCGCGAACTTGGCGTGCCCGTGAAGTTCGTTGGCCTGGGTGAAGGTGCGGACGACCTTGCCCCCTTTGACGCGGCCGGATTCGTGGATTCGCTCGTGGGTGCTGAATGAGCCAGCAGCCCGGCTGGTACCCAGACGGTACTGGCATGCTCCGCTATTGGGACGGCGCCAGCTGGACCGAGCACGTGGCCGGCGCTCCGCTCCAACCAGCCCCAGCGTCGGCCCCAGGGAGGGCTCCCAGCAAGGGCATGCCCACGTGGGGGTGGGTGCTGCTCGGCACGGGTGTGCTGGCGGTTGTGGGGGGTCTGGTTGCGCTCGGAGCCGCCGTGATGCACGCGCAACGGGTGCCCATCGACGCCGCCCACGCTGCGGTCAAGACCTATGACAGCGCGTGGCGCAACGCGGATTGCGACGCCCTTGCGGAGGCAACAACCGTGGAACTGCGGGAACGATTGGATTACGACGACTGCGACGTGTTCGTCGCCGACGCCAGAGACTTTGACGAAGCCAATCGCAACTACACCACCGAGGTGCTTTCTAGCAGCCTTGCCCACGGTGAGGTGGAAGTGAAGACCTCGGAGGCGTACATCGACGAGGACGGCCAGGCCACCGTCAGCTGGGTGACGTACACCGTGGTTGAGGACGGAGACGGCTGGCGCATCGACGACATCCTCTTCGCTGATAGCGACATCGCGGCACCAGGCGGCCCGCAGAACGCCTAGGTTTCCAAGTCTGCGCAACACACCTTTTACGTGGGTGACGATCTTGTAACGCTCCGGAAACTCGCGGGTGGTTCAGGGGAAACACTCGTGCGGGACGCTTTCACCACTGCTGGCCGCCCGGTCGGCGGAGGGAGAAAGAAACAATGGAAGATTTCACGCTGGATACGGGTAACACCGCGTGGATGATCGTTGCGACTGCACTCGTCCTGCTGATGACGCCGGGTCTGGCGTTCTTCTATGGCGGTATGGTGCGCGCGAAATCCGTGCTCAACATGATGATGATGAGCTTCATCAGCATCGGCACCATCGCCGTTGTCTGGGCCGTCTACGGCTACGGCCTGGCCTTTGGCTCGGACACGCTTGGCGGGCTGGTTGGCAACCCTGGGGACTTCGTTGGCCTCAACGGTGTTGACGACGCGTCCTCACTCGCCGCTGGCGCGGGCGTGCCGTTCCTGGTTGGCGCCGCCTTCCAGGCCACATTCGCCATCATTACGGTTGCATTGATCTCCGGATCCGTCGCCGACCGCATGAAGTTCTCCGCATGGGTGATCTTCACGGTGCTGTGGGTCTCGCTCGTCTACACCCCGCTGGCACACGGCATCTGGGGCGGCGGCTTCTTTGGCACCATCACGTCCACGCCGGTCATCGACTTCGCAGGTGGAACGGTTGTGCACATCAACGCCGGTGCCGCTGGCTTGGCGCTCGCGATTTTGCTTGGTCTGCGCAAGGGGTTTGGCAAGGAGCCCTTCAAGCCGCACAACCTGCCTTTCGTGATGCTCGGCGCCGCACTGCTGTGGTTTGGCTGGTTCGGGTTTAACGCTGGCTCAGAGCTTGGGGCCGACGCGGTGGCTGGCCGCGCGTTCCTCAACACCGTTGTGGCTCCTGCAGTTGCGATGCTCGGATGGCTGCTCGTTGAGCGCATCCGTGACGGCAAGCCAACGTCGCTCGGCGCCGCATCCGGCATCGTTGCCGGCCTGGTTGCCGTCACGCCCGCGGCTGCCTCCGTTGACACGTGGGGCGCTATCGCGATCGGTTTCATCGCTGGTGCGGTCTGCTCCCTCGCCGTGGCGCTCAAGTACAAGTTCGGCTACGACGACTCGCTCGACGTGGTTGGCGTTCACTTGGTTGGAGGCCTTGTTGGCACCATCCTGATTGGCTTCTTCGCGAACGCTGACGAGGGCACCACCTTCCTTCCTGACGGCGCGCTCAACGGTCTGTTCTATGGTGGCGGTGCGGAACAACTCGCTTCACAGACCATCGGCGCTCTTGTGGCCGTGCTGTGGGCGTTCGTGATCACCCTCATCATCGGCCTGGTGTTGAAGGCGACGATTGGTCTGCGCGTAAGCGAAGATATTGAAGTAGCAGGTATTGACCTCGCCGAACACGGCGAGACCGCGTACGAGGAGGCGAAGTAGCCATGAAGTTGGTCACTGCGATCATTCAGCCCCACCGTGTTGACGAGGTCCGTGCAGCTCTTGAGGCTGTGGGCGTCAAAGGTGTGACCGTCTCGGAGGCTGCCGGTTACGGCCGCCAGAAGGGCCACACCGAGGTCTACCGCGGTGCCGAGTACACCGTTGACCTGGTTCCCAAGACTCGTCTTGAGATCCTCGTTGAAGACGCCGACGCCACCGCCGTTACCGAGGCCGTTGTCTCGGCTGCCCAGACGGGCAAGATCGGTGACGGCAAGGTATGGGTAGTCCCCGTAGATGACGTTGCTCGCGTTCGCACTGGCGAGCACGGCGCGGACGCCCTCTAGTCACTAGGCACACAACTACATCATGACCAATGGCACGGCGGGGCCTGTTCCTGACGACGCTGCTGGTAGCGCTGAGGTCCCGCATTCCCCAGGGGTGCGGGACCTCAAGCGTGCGCGGCGGGAACTCGCGGAACGCCTCTACGCCGAGCACGTGCCCGGGCCGCAGCGCCGGGCTCAACTCTCCGAGCTCGTGAACGCAACCCTCGCCGCACACTTTGCCCGTGTGGCTGGCGGTGCCCAGGGCGTCACCCTCGCCGCGGTGGGATCCGTGGGGCGCGGTGATGCTGGTCCCGCGTCGGATCTGGACCTGGTGCTGTTGCACAACGGCGAAAGTCTCTCCAAGGCGGACGTCGCCGCACTCGCACAGAGCCTCTGGTACCCCATCTGGGATGCCGGGCTGGAGCTCGACTACTCAACGCGTTCCATCACCGAATGCCGCCAAGTTGCCTCCAAGGACCTCGCCGCAGCCGCCGGGCTACTTGACCTCAATCCCATCGCGGGGGACAAGGCGCTCGCCACCACCGTGCGTGGGCTCATCTATCAGGACTGGCGCGCGGCGGCTCGCAAGCGGCTGCCAGAGCTCCTGTCCGCATCGCGAGCCAGGGCCGAGCGCTTTGGTGAGGTCGCGTATCTCATCGAGCCAAATCTCAAGGAGTCTCGCGGCGGCACTCGCGACTTTGTGAGCCTCGCAGCGCTCGCTGCCACGTGGCTCACGGACCGCCCACACGGCGCGGTGGATGCGGCCGGCCACGTGCTCATGGATGTTCGCGACGCGATCCACATGGTGTCCGGCCGCCCCCAGAACATCCTGGGACGTCACCTCGCTGAAGACGTGGCCGCGGTGCTTGGGCACACCAATCCAGACGACGTCCTTGCACAACTCGCCGAGGCCGGCCGCACCATTGCCTTTGCCCTGGACTCCACAGAGCGTGGGGCCAGGCGCTCCCTTGAGCGTTCCGGCGTTGGCTCGCGAGCGTTCATCGCGCGCAGACGTGCGGTTGCCCCGCGCTACGTCTCCGTGGGAGACGGGCTCATCGATGTTGGCGGGGACCTCGCTCTTGCGCAGGACTACAACGCCGCTGCCGACGCGGAGCTGCCTTTGCGTGCCGCCGCGGTGGCCGCGACTACGGGACTGCCCTTCACCCCCAGCCTCCTGGAGGCGCTCGCGGACTGCCCACCGCTGCCCACGCCGTGGAGCGACCAAGCCAGGACGTATTTACGAGACCTGTTGCGAGCGTCGGGCAATTTGGTAAGTGTGTGGGAGGCGCTTGACCTTGCGGGGCAAGTGGTGCGCTGGATTCCCGAATGGGAAGGGGTGCGCAACCGGCCGCAGCGCTCTCCCGTGCATCGCTTCACGGTGGACCGGCACATGGTGGAGACCGTGGTGCTGGCTGGGAAGCACCGGCGCAGCGTGCCCAATCTGGACCTCGTGCTGTTCACGGGCCTCGTCCATGACATCGGCAAGCGCGCGGGCGCAGCGGACCATTCCACGGCGGGCGCCGCGCTCATTCCCGGCATTTGCGCCCGGCTGGGCATGGACGCAGATATGACGGCCGACGTCACGGTTTTGGTACGCGAGCACCTCACCCTCGCGGAGCTTGCCACCTCGCAAGACGTCAATGATCCGGCAACCGCAGACGCGCTGGCTGGCGCCGTGGGTGGGCGGCTCGACTTGCTGGAGGCGTTGCGTGCCCTCACGGAGGCCGACGCCAAGGCGGCGGGTCCCAAGGCGTGGACATCGTGGCGGGCGGCGCTCATAGACACACTCACGGAGAACACGCGCCGCCGGCTCACTTGACGCCGAAAAGGGTCCGTGCGCGGCCCAGGTACTCTTGTACGAGCCCCACCTGAAGGGATACCGGTGTTCGCTAACCTCTCCGATCGCCTCACCGCGACGTTCCGCAACCTACGCGGAAAAGGTCGCCTCAGTGAAGCCGACATTGACGCGACCATTCGCGAGATCCGCCGCGCACTCCTCGATGCCGACGTTGCCGTTTCCGTGGTCCGCACATTCACGGGCAACGTACGCGAGCGCGCCCTTGGCGCGGAGGTCAGCGGTGCACTCAACCCCGCGCAGCACGTGGTCAAGATCGTCAACGAGGAGCTCATTGCCATCCTCGGCGGCCAGACGCGGCCGCTCAAGCTGGCCAAGAACGGCCCCACCGTCATCATGCTCGCGGGTCTCCAGGGCGCGGGCAAGACCACGCTCGCGGGCAAGCTTGCGCACCACCTCAAGCAGCAGGGCCAGACGCCGCTGCTGGTGGCGGCAGACCTCCAGCGCCCCAATGCCGTAACCCAGCTGCAAGTGGTTGGCGAGCGCGCGGGCGTTCCGGTGTTCGCTCCCGAGCCCGGTGTCACGCGCGAGGACGAGAAGGTGCGCGGCAACCCCGTCAAGGTGGCCAAGCAGAGCATCAAGGAGGCCGAGAAGCGTCAGCACTCCGTGGTGATCGTGGACACCGCGGGCCGGTTGGGCGTTGACGCGGAACTCATGCGCCAAGCCGCGGACATCCGCAAGGCGATTGACCCCACAGAGGTGCTGTTCGTCATCGACGCGATGATCGGTCAGGATGCAGTTGCCACGGCACACGCGTTTGACGAGGGCGTCTCCATCACCGGTGTGGTGCTCACAAAGCTTGACGGCGACGCGCGCGGCGGCGCCGCGCTCTCGGTTGCCGAGGTCACGGGCAAGCCCATCCTCTTTGCGTCCAC
>CAYMRO010000102.1:0-7799 GCA_964392875.1 uncultured Demequinaceae bacterium | reverse complement strand
GCCCCAATGACGACTTTGGCGACCGATCCGTTGATGCCAAAAAGCAAGGCACCGCACAAGGCGAAAATTGCGCCTTTGGTGGGGGAGCGTCGGGCTGGCGCGTTCACGGCGCTCAGCCTACGGCCGCCCGCGCCCCCGGCAGGAAGTTGACGGAGGCGCAACGAGCACGGGCGTCAGCGCGCTAGCATCGACGAGACCCTTAGGAGACGCCCGTGGACTTTCTGCTCTACACCCTGCTGACTCTGCACATTCTTGGCGCTGCGGCGATCATCGGCCCGGCGTTCGAGCAGTTGCGCGCGGAGACCAAGCGCATCACCACGGTAATGCTGTGGGGCGCGCGCGCCCAGATCCTCACGGGGCTTGCGATGGTTGGCGTGGCCTCCGCAAACGATGCGGACCTCGACCACCTGAAGATCGCTGTGAAACTGGTCATCGCCCTCGCCGTGGTGGGCATCGCCGAGATGACCCGCAAGAAGGCCGCCGCCGCGTGGGCGTTCTGGGCGGTGTTCGGACTGACGGTGGTGAACGTCATCGTCGCGGTGTTCTGGCGATAGCGTGGCCGCAGTTCGCCCCGCAGTACCAGCCGACGCCGCCGAGATAGTTCATCTTGGAGCGCTCATGTATAAGTCCGTTGGCGCTAAACCCACCCCTACCTGGGCACTTGAGTCCACGCGCCTCGTTGCGCGCCGGCTCGCGGGGGATGATCTCATCGGCATGGTTGTGGACGCTCCGGAAGGTGGGCTCGCCAGTTGCGGGCTTGTCAACGTGACGCCGCGACTGCCGCGCCCCGGCCGTCACTCGCCGCTGTCCGGCTACGTGCAGTGGGTATCGACCGCACCCCAGCACTACCGCAAGGGGTACGCGCGAGCCATCATGAAGGCGCTCTTGGAAGAGACCGACAGGCGCGGCATCGAAGTGGTGGAACTGCACGCCACGGAGCGCGGCCGGCACCTATATGACGACCTCGACTTTGTGGTCAAGACGGACAACATCGCGATGCAGACCGTGCGCAACCCTGGCGCCCACAAGCCTCATTGACGCTCGCTTCTTGCGTCCCATCCACAGCCTCGGCGTGGGCGAGTGGCCGTGACGCACGCGCGCCTTAGACTCCACAGGTGACTGCCGAGAACTATTCCGCCCGCCATTTGTCCGTGCTCGAGGGGCTCGAGGCCGTGCGCAAGCGCCCCGGCATGTACATCGGCACCACGGACTCGCGCGGCCTCATGCATTGCATGTGGGAGGTCATCGATAACTCCGTTGACGAGGCGCTTGGCGGCTTTGGCGCGGAGATAGAGATCATCTTGCACGCCGACGATTCCGTTGAGGTCCGCGACCACGGCCGCGGCATCCCGGTGGACATCGAGCCCAAGACGGGACTGAGCGGCGTTGAGGTAGTCATGACCAAGCTGCACGCGGGCGGCAAGTTTGGCGGCGGCTCGTATGCGGCCTCCGGCGGCCTGCACGGCGTGGGTGCTTCGGTGGTCAACGCGCTCAGCGAGCGGCTTGACGTGTGGGTTGACCGCGGCGGCGCCACCCACCACATGGCTTTTCGCCGGGGTGAGCCTGGCGCGTTTGCGGACCCAGCGCATGGCCCTATGCCCGACGCTCCCTTCACTCCGTTTGTCACGGGCAGTGAACTGGCAACAGTGGGCAAGGTTGGCCGCGGTGTCACCGGAACGCGCGTGCGCTATTGGGCGGACCGCCAGATCTTCTCCAAGGGAGCGCAATTCGCGTATGACGAGCTCGTCACGCGCGCACGCCAGACCGCCTTCCTGGTGCCTGGGCTGACGCTCGTGGTGGAGGACAGGCGGGGGGCCGAGCCCGCCAAGGAACGATTCCACTATGAGGGTGGTGCCAGGGACTTTGTTGATTTTGTGGCAAAGGACAATGCGGTCACCGACACATGGGAGTTGACCGGCTCGGGGGCCTACACGGAAACCGTGCCCGTGCTGAAAGGCAACGGTCAGTTGGTGTCAGAGGCGGTGGAGCGCGAGTGCCACGTGGATGTGGCGCTGCGTTGGGGCACGGGCTACGAGACGGACGTGCGCAGCTTTGTGAACATCATCTCCACGCCAAAGGGCGGCACGCACCTGGCGGGGTTTGAGCAGGGGCTCGTGAAGGTGATGCGCAAGACCATCGAGGCCAACGCGCGGCGCCTCAAGATCACGGCCAAGGACGGCGCGGAGCGGATCGAGAAAGATGACATCCTCGCTGGCCTAACTGCCGTGGTGACTGTGCGCATCTCGGAGCCGCAGTTTGAGGGACAGACCAAGGAAGTGCTGGGCACGGGGCCGGTGCGCGCCATCGTGGGGAAGGTAGTCGAGACTCAGCTCGCGGAACTCCTCAACTCCACCAAGCGGGACACCAAGGCGCAAGCGGCGATTGTGCTGGAGAAGATCGTCAACGAGATGCGCGCTCGTGTTTCTGCGCGCAAGCAGAAGGAGATCTCGCGGCGCAAGAACGCGCTCGAGACGTCCTCGTTGCCTGCCAAGCTGGCGGATTGCCGATCCAACGACGTTGAGCAGTCTGAGTTGTTCATAGTTGAGGGAGACTCCGCGCTCGGCACGGCTAAGCTCGCGCGGCGCAGCGACTTTCAGGCGTTGCTGCCCATCCGCGGCAAGATCCTCAACGTGCAGCGCGCCTCGCTCACAGACATGCTCCACAACGCCGAGTGCGCGGCCATCATTCAGGTGATCGGCGCGGGCTCTGGCCGCACGTTTGATCTGGAGGCCGCGCGCTACGGCAAGGTCATCCTCATGACGGATGCCGACGTTGACGGCGCCCACATTCGAACTCTGCTGCTGACGCTGTTCTTCCGCTATATGCGGCCGCTCGTTGACGAGGGGCGCGTCTACGCCGCCGTGCCGCCGCTTCACCGCGTGGAGGTCATGGGATCGCCGCGAAAGGATCGCGAATACATCTACACGTACTCGGATCGCGAGCTTGATGACACGCTGGCCGGATTGCGCAGGTCGGGGCGCAAGTACAAGGACGACATTCAGCGCTACAAAGGCCTTGGCGAGATGGACGCCGATCAGCTCGCGGTAACCACAATGGACCCTGAGCACCGCACCCTGCGACGCATCACGGCTGCGGACGCCGAACGCGCGGAGCAGGTCTTTGAACTGCTCATGGGCAACGAGGTGGCGCCGCGCCGCGACTTCATCGTGGCGGGTGCGGCAAACCTTGATGTGAACCGGATTGACGCGTAATTGGCAAGCCCGCACCCAGGGGACCCGAGAGTGCCGGAGATAGCGGGCCTGCCGGCGCCCGTCGTTGTCAATCAGCACGTGCGGGCGATGTTCCCGGTGGATCAGGACGCGATTCGCGCGTGCACCGATGCCGACGCACTTCAACGACTTCGAGTGCAGCTGCTCGCCGCGCAACGTGGCAAGTGGGCCATACCGATGGGCCTTGCGAGCGCAGTTGCCAGCTTCATCATCCTTGTACAGCTGCTCAGTAACGTGAACCCCGACGTCATCAAGGCTGTAGCGATTGTCTTGATCGGCTTGAGCTTGGCGAATGTTGGGTATCGAGCGCGAGTGCGCGAGCGCACGCATGGCTCGGCCGAGTGGCTCAGCACCATCGACAAGCGCCTGGGGTGGCTCGCGGTGCAAGGCGACTAGATATCTCGATCGCGATAGTTGCGTACGCGGTGCGGGACGTTAGCCAGCCACAGCGTCGGGCGTTCTGCGCCACAATGAATTCGTGACGGACGAGCCAGAGCCCAGCACCCACGAGGTCCGGGCCGTTGAGGAGGCGCTCGAGCCCGTTGCGCTCATCGAGCAGTCTGGCGCCGTGGTGCGCACGGGACTGCTCATGCTCGCCTCCGGTACCGCCAGCTATCGCGTCAAAGAGGCGATGACGGCTGTTGCGACCACGCTCGGCATTGACCGCGCCCGCCATCACGTGAGTTTCACGGACATCGCCTCCACAAGCCATCGCGGGCGTATCTTCCGTACAGAGGTTGCTGAGAACCGCGAGTTTGCCGTGAACACCGACCGCATCGCGCGGCTCGATGCGTTCCGGCGTGGCCTCCCCGCGCGCATGACGGCGCGCGAGGTCCATGCGGCGCTCGACGCGATCGAGTCCCGCGGCGCGCTGTATCCGGGCTGGGTGAATGCCGTGGCGGCCGGGATTGCGTGTGCGGCGTTCGCGGTGCTCAACCTCGCGCTGCCGCTGGAAGTGCTCGTGGTGTTCATCGCTGCGGCACTTGGCCAGTTCACGCGGCGCACGCTCGCGCACCGTCACTTCAACATCTTTGGGACGGTGCTGGTGGCGGCTGCGGTGGCCTCCATCGCGTATGTGGCGGGCATCGCGCTCGTGAATGCCACGGGCGAGGGCCTCAAGACGCACGCGGCCGGCTACATCTCCTCCGTGCTATTTCTGCTGCCGGGCTTCGCGCTCATCACGGGCGCGCTCGACATGGCGAAGTTTGACCTCCGCGCCGGCATAGAGCGCATCGCCTACGGCACCATGCTCACCATGGCGGCGGGGGTCAGCGTGTGGGCCGTGTCGGTGGCCGTCACGCTTGATACCGTCCCGCGGTCCGACGCTGGGGTGGCTTTTGGCTGGCAGGTGGCACTGTGGGCGGTGGCCAGCGGGGTTGGCGTGGCGGGGTTCGCGGTGATGTTCAACAGCCCGTGGCGGCTCGCTTTGAGCGCCGGGGTGATTGGCGCGGTGGCGAACACTGCACGCATGTGGGCGGTGGACGCAGGCATGCCGGTGCAAGCGGCGACCGCGCTCTCGTGCCTGCTAGTGGGCTGTCTCGCGGCCTTCGCGGCGCGCGGGGGGCGCTGGCCGGTCATCACCCTCTCGGTGCCGTCCGTGCTCGTGATGATTCCAGGGGTTGCTGCACACGAGGCGCTCGTGAGCCTCAATGGCGGCGACTATGCGGCGGCGACTGCGGGGATTCTGCTAGTTGTGCTGGTGGTGCTGTCCATCATGGTGGGACTGGTGGCCGCCAAGCTCGTCACCGATCGTGATTGGGCGTTCGGGCGCACCTGAGTCGGTCGTTGCGCGCCCGTCGCGGCGCGCGTTACCCGAGCTCCGTACCCGGCCTGAGCTCCCACATGAACTCAACGGCTTGGTATCCGATGCTTGGGTAGTAACTTGCCGATTCGGACGTCGAGGAGAGTTTGATCTTGCATTCGGGACCCAGTTGGGCGCGCAATCGCCGCTGCAGTTCGATCCCGATCCCCGAACGCTGCGACGTGTGCCGCACCGCCAATTCGCATACGTAACAGTGCAGGTGGAAGTCCGTGATGGCGCGGAGCGCGCCAACGAGCCGATCACCGTCCCATGCCGTCACCACCAGCTGCGCGCCATCGATGGCCGCCTGGATCACGTCCGGTTGGTCCACCGGCCGCCGGTGGGCGATCCCTGCATCCTCTAGCAGCGCGATAAATTGCGCCGCCGTTGGGCGGTGCTCGAGGCTATAACGAAGGGTCAACCCAGCCCCAGCACGGGCGACGACAGCGCCGAGCCGGAACCATCGCGTCGGCCAGGCTCGGCAGGCAAGTCAATAGCCTGCCCTGCGCTCGAGGAGGCGCGCGCCGGCCCTGGGCCAACCCACGCGTGGAGCAAGACGTCCTCGCCCTTGAGGAAGCGCTGCGCGCGAACGCCACCCGTGGCACGACCCTTTGCCGGGTACTCACTGAACGGCGTCCACTTGGCCGCGCCGGGCGTAGTGCCTGGCAACGCGTCGGCGGGGCCAGCGATGGTGGCGACCACCGCGTCGGGATCCGTGACAACGCCAAAGAACAGCGCCTTGCCGCCCGGCGCGAGCTTGATGCCCGCTATGCCGCCGCCCGCGCGCCCCTGCGGACGCGCCGAGGTCTGGGTGGCCTCAAAGTGCAGCAGGCTCGCATCGTCCGCGATGAACACCAACTCGGCGCCGTCAGCGGCGACTCCCGCACCAATGACGCGATCGCCGTCCCTGAGCGAGATGACCTCCCACGCGTCCTTGGCTGGCACGTCACCGGGGGTGAGGCGCTTGACCACGCCCAGCGCCGTGCCGAGCGCGATGGGGTCAGGGGAGTCCAGGGGCACCAAAGCAACGGGCTCTTCGCCGCGCTCGAGTTGCACGAGTTCGGCGAGCGGCGAGCCGCCACCAAGCGAGGGCGGTTCGCTCGTTGGCGCCAGCGCGGGAACGTCCAGCAGCGACAGGCGGAGCACTCGGCCTGCGGACGTCACCACGCCAACATCGGCACGGGCCGACGCCGCCACCACTGAGCGCAGAACGTCGTGTGGGGAGCGGCGTCCGTCACGCACGGGAACGGTGTTGTCCGACGTTCGCGCCACGAGGCCCGTCACGGACAGCAACGCAAAGCACGGCGTGTCCTCGATCTCCATGGACAGCGCGGGCGCCTTGGCGGAACCGGCACCGCGAGCGGCTGCGGCAGACGTCACGGCAGAGCCGCCGTCGGCGAGCAGGATGGTGCGCCGCGGCGTGCCGTGCGCTGCGGCAACAGCATCCATCTCGCGGCCGACCACAAAGTTGAGCGCCTCTCGCGATGCCAGGATCTCTTCGAGCTCCGCAATTTCCGCGAGCAGCTGCGCCTTCTCGTTCTCGAGTTCCAAGCGCGAGAAGCGGGTGAGGCGGCGCAAGCGCAGCTCGAGGATGTACTCGGATTGGATCTCGCTCAGGTCAAAGGCCGTCATGAGTCGCTCGCGAGCTTCCGCCGCATCCTCGGAGGAGCGAATGATCTGAATGACGTCGTCGATGTCGAGGATCGCCACCAACAGCCCGTCCACGAGGTGCAGGCGATCGCGCCGCGCAGCCAAGCGGTACGTGGAGCGCCGCCGCACCACGTCCACGCGGTGGTCAACCCACACCTTCAGCAGTTCGCGCAATCCAAGCGTGCGGGGTTCGCCGTCCACGAGCGCCACGTTGTTGATCGAAAAGGACTCCTCAAGTGGCGTGAGCCGGTACAGCTGCTCCAGCACGGCATCGGGATTGAAGCCGTTCTTGACCTCAACCACGAGGCGCAGCCCATGATGGCGATCGGTGAGATCAACCACCGCAGAGACGCCTTCGAGCTTCTTCGCAGACACGGCCTCTTTGATCTTCTCGATGACCTTCTCTGGCCCCACGAGATACGGCAACTCGGTGAATACCAGGCCCTCGCGTCGGGCCGTCACCTTCTCAACCCGCACGGTGGAGCGCGTTACAAACTTGCCGCGCCCCGTCTCGTAAGCCTCGCGCACGCCGTCCAGACCCACGATCTTGCCGCCCGAGGGGAGATCCGGCCCTGGCACAAAGCGCATGAGCTCGTCGAGCGTTGCGGACGGATTGGCGAGCAAGTGCCGCGCCGCGGAAATGACCTCAACGAGGTTGTGCGGCGCCATGTTGGTCGCCATACCAACGGCAATGCCGGTGGCGCCGTTGACAAGCAGATTGGGAATCGCGGAGGGCAGCACCGAGGGCTGCGTGAGCTTGTTGTCGTAGTTGGGGACCAAGTCAACGACGTCCTCATCGAGGTCCGCAATCATCGCCATCGCAGCTTGCGCGAGGCGCGCCTCGGTGTAGCGGGAGGCCGCCGGGCCGTCGTCAAGCGAACCGAAGTTACCGTGCCCGTCCACGAGCGGCAGGCGCAGCGAGAACGCTTGCGCCATGCGCACCAGGGCGTCGTAAATGGCCTGGTCACCATGCGGGTGAAGCTTGCCCATCACCTCACCAACCACGCGCGAGGACTTCACATAAGGACGGTCAGGACGCAGCCCCATGTCGCCCATCGTGTAGACGATGCGGCGCTGCACAGGCTTGAGGCCGTCGCGGGCATCGGGCAGGGCGCGGG
>CAYMRO010000101.1:0-7843 GCA_964392875.1 uncultured Demequinaceae bacterium | reverse complement strand
GCGACTTTAGTTCGAGGGTTCGCTACAGCACCGTGGCGATGATCATGCCGTCGTAGAACTTGGCGCCAACGGTCTGCACCACCGAGCCGCTCACGCGCTCATCCGCGCCAACGCGCTCAACGATCGCGCGCGAGCCGATGACCCGCTCGTCGGTGGAATCGGCGTCCGCGAGCGCGCCATCGCGCACCACGTTGTCCACGATCACCACAGTGCCAGGGTGCACGCGCGTCATGGCGGCGTCGTAATAGGCCACGTTGCTTGGCTTGTCGGCGTCGATGAAGACCAGGTCAAACGGCTCGTCCGCCGCGAGGGTGCCGAGGTTGTCCACGGCCGGGCCAACGCGGATCTCTACCCTGTCCCCCACGCCAGCCTCATCGAGGCTGGCACGCGCTACATCGGCGTGGTGCTGCTCGAGTTCAAACGTCACCACGCGTCCACCCGCGCCAACCGCGCGCGCAAACCACAGTGTCGAATAGCCGCCAAGGGTGCCAAACTCCACCACGCGCCTAGCGCGGGCCGCGAGTGCCAAGACCTCCAACAATTTGCCCTGTGCGGGACTCACGGCAATGTCTGGCAACCCGGCGTCGCGCTGGCGGCGCAGCACCAAAGCTGCCACCGCGTCGGCCTCTGTGAACTGCTGCTCAATGTAGCTGTCAACGCGCGCCCACTGCTCGGCTCCTGAGTGGCGCGTGTCGCTCGACATCAGGCAGCCCTCACCACAAGCGATTCGGCGAACTTGAGCAACGAGTCCTTGACCTCGCCGGCGGGCAGGTTGGCGATGGCCTCAGCGGCACGCGCGGCCCACGTAGACGCGAGCGCCGCCGTTTCCTCCACCACGGGGTGCTCGCCCAAGCGCGCAACCACAGCGGCGAGCGCGGCATCGGAACTCAAGTCACCGTCGATGTCTGCGAGCAAGGCGGCGTCTTCCGGTGTGCCTCCCGCAGCAACCCGGCGGCGAAGTAGCAGCACGGGCATGGTAGCTACGCCCTCGCGCAGGTCCGTGCCGGGGGTCTTGCCCATGGTCGCGGCATCGGAGCGCACGTCCATGACGTCGTCCGCGAGTTGGAACGCCACGCCAGCGAGCTCGCCGTAGCGCGTCACTTGCTGCACCACTGCGGGAGCACAGCCCGCGAACATGGCGCCAAAGCGGGCAGAGGTGGCGATGAGTGAACCCGTCTTGTCCGCGAGCACCTGCAGATAGAAATCGACGGGGTCCACGCCGTCTGGCGGGCCAACGGTCTCGTGGAGTTGGCCAAGGCACAGCCGCTCAAACGTCTCCGCCTGGATGCGCACGGCCTGCGGGCCCAGCCCAGCCACTACCGATGATGCGCGCGCAAACAGCAAATCGCCCGTGAGGATCGCCACCGAGTTGCCCCACACCTCGTGAGCCGCGGGCGCCCCGCGGCGAGTGGGCGCGGAGTCCATGACGTCGTCGTGATACAGCGTGGCGAGGTGCGTGAGCTCCACCACTACCGCGGCATCAACGACCTCTGGGCGCGAAGCATCGCCCAAGTGCGCGGTGAGCAGCGCGAGCGCGGGGCGCAGTCGCTTGCCGCCCGCGTTGACCAAGTGGCGGGACGTGGCATCGGCTAGGCGGTCCGATTGCGACACCGCATCACGCAGGCGCTCCTCCACGAGCGCGAGGCGCAACTGCAGGGCCTCGTCGAGTTCACCCTGACCTACGAGGGAAGGCACGCCGCTAGCTTCCGACTGTGGCGGTCAAGGAGGAGAGCAGCACGCCCGCATCCTCCGCGGCGGCGAGAGCGGGTCCAGGGAACACGCCGAGCACCACCGTAAACACCGCGGCAAACACCACAACGGCGCGCGTGAACGGTGAGTACTCGATCTCGATGAGGTCCGCCTGATCCTCAGGAACGTCCGTGAAGAACATCAACACGATGATGCGCACGTAGAAGAACGCAGCGGCTCCCGAAGCAAGCACCGCAACGAGCACCAAGGGCCACGCGCCCTCGTCGATCGCCGCGCGGAACACCACAAACTTCCCAACGAAGCCAGCCGTTAGCGGAATGCCCGCAAAGGAGAGCAGGAACAGCGTCATCGCCGTGGCGAGCCACGGAGCGCGTTTGCCCAACCCGGCCCACTGACCAAGGCGGTTGGCCTCCCCGCCAACCACACCGTCGGCCGTACGTTCCCGCACTTGCGTGACAACGGCGAACGCGCCAAAGGTGGCGAGACCGTAGGCGAGCATGTAGAACGGCAGCGAGCTCAGGGCGGCGGGGCTGAAGCCCGCGAATGCCACCAGGATGAAACCCGCGTGGGCCACGGACGAGTACGCGAGCATGCGCTTCATGTCCGTCTGCACCAGGGCGATGAGCGTGGCGAGGATCATCGTGATGATGGAGATGGTCCAGAACAGCCAGTTGAGTTCCCACTCCAGCGGGTACAGCGATGAGTACACAACGCGCAACAGCGCGGCCACAGCGGCGGCCTTTGTGGCCGCGGCCATGAAGGCCGTCACGGACGTGGGGGCACCCTGGTAGACGTCGGGCACCCACGTGTGGAAGGGCACCGCGCCCAGCTTGAACAAGAGGCCAACCAGAATCAGCACCGCGGCCGCGATGATGAGGGGGTCGTGACCCGCGAGGTTCTCGATGGCGGTCTGCACGGCCGTGAACGAAGTCTGCCCGGTTGCGCCGTAGATCAGCGCGGCACCAAAGATGTAGATCGCGGAAGAGAAGGCGCCAAGCAGGAAGTACTTCAGTGCCGCCTCATGAGACAGCGACCTGCGCCTGCGCGCGAGCGCCACCAGAATGTACAGAGGCAGCGAGAACAGCTCCAGCACCACAAACAGGAACACGTAATCCGTGACGGCGGTGAACAGCATCATGCCGCCAACGGCAAAGAGCGCTAGCGGGAAGACCTCGGTGACCTGCAGGCCAGCGCGCAACGCGCGAGTCTCGTCAAGCGAGCCCGGCGGGGTTGATCCCAGCGCGGTGAAGTCCTCCTCGCCTGCGCGCGTGCGCGCCGCGAACAGCATCACCGTGAGGATGCCGAACACTGCGAGCATCACTTGCCACGCGAGCGATTGCCTGTCCACCACGAGCATGAGGTTGAGCACTACCGTGCCGCTGCCCTCTTGCGTTGCCCACTGCACCACGGCCGCGCCAAGCGCAACCACAAGAGCAGCGAGCGCCAAACCGATCTGCACCACGCGTCGGGTAGCGGGCGTGCGCACAAATGCCTCTACGAGGATGCCTGCCGCGGCCGCGAGGAGCACCACCAGAATGGGAACCAACGGCCCCCACGTGATCTCCGGCTGAGTCCAGTTCACTTGCCAACCTCCTCAGCGGCAACGATGGTGACGATGTCGTGCACCGGTTGCGTCAGCACGCCAAGCAATATTCCTGGCAAGAATCCAAGCACCAGCATGATGGCGATGAGCGGCCACGTGACCACGCGGTCACGCAAGGACAGGTCCCGCATGTTGTCCAGCTCTGGCGCCTGGGGCCCGGTGAAGACCTTCTTGTACATGAGCAAGATGTACAGCGCAGAGAGCACCACCGCCGAGGCCGCAAAGATCACCGCAACGGGCACCACGGGGAACGCGCCGATGAACACCATGATCTCGGAGATGAACGGCGATAGACCCGGCAAGGACAGCGACGACAGCCCGATGATGAGGAACGTGCCAGCAAGGACCGGTGCGCGCTTTTGCAGACCACCAAAGTCCCTGAGTGACGCGCTGCCGCGACGCTGAATGAGGAACGCGACCGCAAAGAACAGCGCCGCCGTGGAGATGCCGTGGTTGAACATGTACAGCGCCGCGCCCTCCACCGAGGTCTGCGCGAACGCGAAGATGCCCAGCACCATGATGCCAAAGTGGCTGATTGACGTGAAGGACACGAGCCGCAGCATGTTGTCCTGGCCTATCGCCAAGATCGCGCCATAAATGACGGAGATGACAGCAAAGACGATGATGACGGGTGCCGCCCAGCGCGAGGCATTGGGGAACAGCACAAGGCACAGCGTGAGCATGCCGAACGTGCCCACCTTGTCCAGCACGGCAACGAGCAGCGCCGTGGTGGAAGGGCGAGCGCTTTCCGCAACGGTTGGCAGCCACGTGTGCACGGGGAACATGGGCGCCTTGATCGCGAATGCGATGAAGAAGGCCAGGAACAGCAGCCGCTCCGTGTTGGTGGACAGGTCCAGGCCCGTGAGCTTGTCCGTGAGGAAGCCCTGCTCACCGCCCGGCCCCGCAGCGTACAGCGCGATGACGCCAAGCAGCATGATGAGCCCGCCAACGAGCGAGTAGATGAGGAACTTCATCGACGCGTACCGGCGCTGTGCCCCGCCAAACGACCCGATCATGAAATAGATGGGGATGAGCATTGCCTCGAACAAGACATAGAAGAGGAACACGTCTCGCGCGGCAAACACGCCAATCATGAACGCTTGGCTCGCAAGCACAAGGGCCAGGTAATTTGCCCGACGCTTGGGAGACTTGTCGTCTCGCCACGCCGAGAGGATGGCTACCGGAACCAGGATTGCCGAGAGCAAGACGAGCGACAGCCCGATGCCGTTGACGCCGAGCGCCCAGCTGGTGCCAATCTGAGGGATCCACTGGTGCGTCTCCGCGAATTGGATGGCGCCGGCATCGTTGCTGTCAAAGTGCAGCCAGAGATTGACCGCGAGCACAAGCTCCGCGGCTGAGAAGAACAGCGCGATCTCCCGCGCGCGCTTGCGCAGGGACTGTGGCAACGCAAACACCACGCCCGCACCAATGAGCGGTAGCACCACCATGAGACTCAGTTGGGGAAACATCACTTGCCCCCCAACACTGCGAAGAACGCCGCGAGCAGCACGCCCGCCAGCATGATGAGCGCATACGCGCGCACCTTGCCGCCCTGCACCACCTTGAGCGCCTCACCGGTCTTGGCCGCACCCGCGCCCGTGCCGTTAACGGCGCCGTCCACGATCGCGGCGTCCGCGTAAACGAGGGTGCGCGTGAGGTGCGTGCCGGGGCGCTCGAGCACCGCCCTGTTGACCGAGTCTTGGAACAAATCGTTGCGTGCTGCGATGGTTGCCAGCGTTGCGGCGGGAGCGGTGAGCGGCACGTCGGCCCTTCCGTACTTGAGCCAGGCATAGCCGGCGCCGAGCGCCACCAGCACCAGCGTGGCGGTCATCAGGACGGCCGCTGGCAGCACCGGCTCGCCGTGTTCGGCGTGTCCCGTGACGGGCGCGAGCCAGTTCACAAAGCGATCGCCGGTGGCGAGGATGAGGCCCAGGAACGCGGAACCGATTGCCAGGATGATCATGGGCACCGTCATGAGCTTGGGGCTCTCGTGCGGGTGCTGCTCGTCCGTCCAGCGCGCCTTGCCGTGGAACGTCATGAAGAACAGGCGAGACATGTAGAAGGCCGTGAGCCCCGCGCCGATGAGCGCGGTGAGGCCCAATACCCATGGCTGCCAGCCCTCGCCGATGAACGCGGCTTCGATGATCTTGTCCTTGGAGAAGAACCCAGAGAACGGCGGGACGCCAAGGATCGCGAGCCAGCCAAACCCAAACGTGGCCCACGTGACCACCATGGCGGTGCGGAGCGCGCCAAAGCGACGCATGTCCACCTGATCGTTCATGCCGTGCATCACGGAGCCGGCGCCAAGGAACATGCCTGCCTTGAAGAAGCCGTGCGTGACGAGGTGGAAGATGGCAAACGCATAGCCAACTGGTCCCAGCCCCGCGGCGAGCATCATGTAGCCGATCTGCGACATCGTGGAGGCGGCGAGCGCCTTTTTGAGGTCGTCCTTGGCCATACCGACGATCGCTCCAAAGATGAGCGTGACCGCGCCAACGAGGGCCACCACCAGCAGCGCGTTTGGTGCGCCCGCGTAAATGGGAGCCGAGCGGACCACCAGGTACACACCGGCCGTAACCATCGTGGCCGCGTGAATGAGCGCGGAGACAGGCGTTGGGCCCGCCATCGCGTCGCCAAGCCACGACTGCAGCGGGAACTGTGCGGACTTTCCGCATGCGGCAAGCAACAGCGTGAGGCCTATGGCGGTGAGCTGGGCGGTAGAGGCCGTTGGCGAACCGTCAAAGACGGTCTTGAAGTCAACGCCCCCGAACGCCGCAAACATGAGCCCCATCGCGATGATGAAGCTGAAGTCGCCGATGCGGTTGACAAAGAATGCCTTGTTCGCGGCGGTCGCGTATTCGTTGCGGTGGTACCAGAACCCAATGAGCAGGTACGACGCGAGGCCAACGCCCTCCCAGCCAAAGAACATCAGCAGGTACGAATCGGCGAGCACCAGCAGCAGCATCGCGGCGATGAAGAGGTTCAGGTACGCGAAGAAGCGCCGCCTGTCGACGTCGTGCTCCATGTACGCCACGGAATAGATGTGAATGAGCGTGCCCACAAACGTCACGAGCAGCACAAAGGTCATCGACAGCGGGTCCACCAGCAGCCCAGCGTCCACGTTGAGTTCGCCCGTGCTGATCCACGAGAACAGGTGGACCTCGTGAGCGCGCTCTGCGGAGTCAAGGCCAAGCATCTGGATGAAGGCGATAAAGGCCACTACAAAAGAAAGGCCCGACGCTGTCACGCCTAGCCAGTGGCCCCATGGGTTGGCGCGTTTCCCAGCAAGCAACAGCACAAACGCGCTGCCCAGGGGCACGGCCACGAGGAGCCAGGTCAGATCAAGCATGGTCAGCCCTTCAGCTCCGATGGGTCATCGATCGAGATGGACTCGCGAGCGCGGAAGATGGCCACCACGATCGCGAGGCCAACCACCACCTCGGCGGCGGCAACGATCATGACAAAGAACGCGAGTACCTGGCCGTCAACCGTGCCCTGAATACGGCTGAAGCCAACGAAGGCGAGGTTCGCCGCATTGAGCATCAGCTCAACGCCCATGAAGGCGACGATGGCGTTGCGGCGTAGCAGCACTGCGGCTGAGCCGATGGAGAACAGCACAACGGCGAGGTAGATGAAGGCAACGGGATTCATTCTTCCGGCTGTCCTTCCTCGATGTCAGCGCGGTAGGGCGCCTCGTCCAGCGTCTGGTGGCGCACCTCAAGCACGCGGGAGATTGAGTCGTCGATGGGCTCGCCCTTGGGATCGAGCGCTGGGACGTCGAGCGCGTTGTGACGCGCGTAGACGCCCGGCATGGGCTTGTTGACGGGATCGGCGCCCACGAGCACGCGCGCTTCCGCAATTTGCCTCTGCGTGTGCTTGGGGACCAGCCGCGGCTGGTGCGTGAGCACGAGCGCGCCAACCGCCGCCACGATGAGCACAAATCCAAGGGTCTCGACGATGACCACCATGTGGCCAAACAGCGCGCCGGCAATCTCTGTGGGGTTGCCTTGGGTGGGCTCCGCAACAGTCAGTGTGACCCTGGAGATCACGCCCGTGAGGAAGAAGCCAATTCCCGCGGCCACCAGCACACCAATCCAGCGCTGGCCCTTGAGCGTCTCGGTGAGGTCTTCCTTGCCGGACACGCCAATGAGCATGAGCACAAACACGAACAGCATCATCACGGCGCCGGTATAGACAACGATCTGCACCATCCCAAGGAACGGTGCGGCGAGCATGATGTATGCCACCGCGAGGCCAATCATCACGAGCACAACGGAAACGGCTACGTGCACCGCCTTGCGAGCGAGCAGCAGCGCGAGGGACGGAACCACCGTGATCGTTGCGACCACCCAGAACATGAAGGCGTTAACCACGCGCTACCCCCGCACCGGAAGCCTGCTCCACGTTCTCGGGCAGAGTTGGGTCCTCTGGGCGGTTCTCGCGCACCCACTCGATCTGCGCGTCGACCACCTCCGTGACGTCGCCTCGGTAATAGTCGCCATCGGTGGTCCCGGGGACCATGGGGTGGGG
>CAYMRO010000100.1:0-7908 GCA_964392875.1 uncultured Demequinaceae bacterium | reverse complement strand
GTATGACCCGCTCCTCTTCACCCATCAAAACGCGTACTGGGCTGCCGCTCCCCGCGACTGGGGTGGCGCGCCGCACTACCCCGGTTCCCTGGAAGGCCTTGGCGAGTTCCTCGACGCTCACCCGGAACACAACGCCGAGCACCGCCGCTACGTCGATTGGCACATGGATCGCGAGATGCTCGCGGAGATTCTCGCGCCCGCCCTGGAGTTCGCCGAGCGCACGGGGCATCACCTGTATTGCGGGGAGTTTGGCGTTGCGGACTGGGTGGATCCGGCCAGCCGGCGCGCGTGGCTCGCCGACTTCCTTGGGCTGTTGCGGGAGCACGGCATCGGCTTTGCGCTGTGGTCGTACAAGGCCATGGACTTTGGGGTGGTCAATGCGTCGGGTGAGGTTGTGGACCCCGAGTACCTCGAGATTCTGCGCGGCGTCTAAAGCCCCAGGTACAGCCGGATGGCGTCGTCCACCTGGCGCGAGGTCGCCTCGGGAACCACGCCGATGCGCTCCACGAGCCGGCTAACAGAGACCGTGCGGATCTGTTCAGCTTGAGCCTTGGACGCCTTGTCTAGTCCTCCCAATCCGGAGGGAATGAGCACCTGAAATGCGTAGATCTTGGCGGTAGTCGACGTCACCGGCACCACGGTCACGGTGCCGCCTGCGTGTCCCATGGCTACCCTCGCGAGCGTCTCCCGGCCAACGATGAGGGCGGGTCTCAGCGTGGCGGCTTTGGACCCGATCGCGGGATCGAGGTTGACCCACCAGAGTTCGCCTCTGCTCACAGTTCGGCCTTGGCGGTGCCGTCCCACTCTTCTACGGTTTGGCGATTGGTCTGGTCATCAAAGGCGGCGAGGAGCTGCTCCGCGAGTTGCATCTCGAGCACCGAGTCTCGGACCCTGTCAATCGCCACGCGAATGGCGGCGGACCGTCCGCTGGCGACGCCGCCAGCGACCAGGGCATCGAGAACCGCGATGTCCTCGTGAGGGAGGCTCACGCTGATCTTTGTGGTCATACCTTGATGCTACCAAGGTAATACCACGGTCACAACGTGCGAACGGCGGCGACTTGGGTACCTACCTATATGAGCGTCGAAAACGCTCGCCGGTTCCCGCAAAGGAAGGGAGAACACCATGCGCGCTCTCACATGGCAAGGGCGGGAGGAACTTCGCATCGAAACCGTCCCGGACCCACAGTTGATTGAACCCACTGACGCGATCATCCGCGTCACCTCCACCGCCATCTGCGGATCGGATCTCCATCTGTATTCGGTGCTCGGCGCATACCTCAGTCCGGGCGACATCCTTGGGCACGAGGCAATGGGCATCGTGGAAGAGGTCGGTTCTGACGCGAGCAGGCTGAATGTTGGCGATCGCGTTGTGGTCCCCTTTGGCATCGCCTGTGGCACGTGCTTCATGTGCCGCATGGGCTTGCAGTCGCAGTGCGAGACTACCCAGGTGCGCAGCGAGGACAAGGGCGCCGCTCTCTTTGGCTACACCCGGCTCTACGGATCTGTACCCGGCGGCCAAGCCGAGTATCTGCGCGTTCCCTACGCCAACGTCGGGCCCGTTGTGGTTCCTGACGACGGCTCGCCGGACGAGCGCTACCTCTACCTCTCCGACGTCCTGCCCACCGCGTGGCAGGCCGTGGAGTACGCGAATGTGCCGGCGGCGGGTTCCGTGGTGGTGGTTGGCCTGGGCCCCATCGGTCAGATGGCGGCGCGGATTGCGTTGCAGCGGGGCGCGCGGTTGGTCATTGGCATCGACTCGGTTCCCGAGCGGCTCGAGATGGCGCAGCGGCACGGCGTGACGGTATTGGACGAGGCAGATCACCGCGACCTTGAGGACGCCATTCGCGACCTCACCGAGGGACGCGGAGCGGACGCCGCCATCGATGCGGTGGGCATGGAGGCGCACGGCTCGCCAGTGGCGCATGTGGCGCATCAGGTGGTGAGCCGGCTGCCTAACGTCATCGCGGAGCCGCTCATTGAGCACGCGGCGCTGGACCGCCTGGACGCCTTGCGAACAGCGATCTCGGTAGTGCGGCGCGGGGGCGTGGTCTCCGTGGTGGGCGTCTACGGGGGCGCGGTGGATCCGCTGCCGATGATGGAGATCTTTGACCGCCAGCTCACCCTGCGGTTTGGGCAGGCCAACGTGCTGCGCTGGATTCCGGACCTGACGCCGTTTGTCATTGATGCGGAGGACCCGCTCGGCGTGCTGGACCTGCGCACGCATCGCTTGCCGCTGGAGGACGCCCCGCGCGCCTATGACATGTTCCAGCACAAGGAAGACGGCTGCATCAAGGTAGTGCTGGATCCGGCGGGCGCGAGCACATGAAGGTTGTAGTCACGGGCGCGAGCGGCAACGTGGGCACGGCAGTGTTGCGGGCGCTGGCTGCCGCTGATGACGTCACCCAGGTAGTTGGTATTGCCCGACGCGTGCCCAAGGCCGCCCCGCCCGCACCTTATGACGTGGCGAGTTGGGTAAGCATCGACGTTGGCGCGCGCAAGGGGCGATCCGTGGTTGGCAAGCTCGCGGCCGCGATGGAGGGTGCGGACGCGGTCATTCACCTCGCGTGGGCGATTCAGCCCACTCACAACCGCGACCGCCTGCGCCGCACCAACGTGCTCGGCACTTCCCGGGTACTGGCCGCGGTGAGGGTTGCGGGGGTCACGAATGTGGTGGTGGCCTCGTCTTCTGGGACATACTCGCCGTGCCACGACGACGTCCCTCGTGGCGAAACCTGGCCAACGGACGGCGTGCCCACGTGCGAGTACAGCGTCTACAAGGCGGAGGTTGAGCAGCTTTATGACGAGCACGAGAACGCGCATCCAGAGGTGACGATCACGCGTTTGCGGCCGGCGCTCATATTTCAGCGGGACGCCGGATCCGAGATCGTGCGGTACTTCGTGGGTCCCCTAATTCCGCCAGTTCTCCTCAATGGCAAACTGCCGATGCTGCCTTGGCCGCGTGGCATGAGGCTGCAGGCCGTGCACGCCAGCGACGTTGCCCAGGCCTACCTCGCGGCAATCCGGTTGAAGCCGGGCGGAGCATTCAACATTGCGGCCGACGATGTGCTCGGGGGTGCGGAGATTGCCAGTTTGATGGCGGGCGGGCGGACTGCCCAAGCGCCCACTGGGGCCGTGCGCGCGGCAGTTTCCGCCGGGTGGAACACGCGCGGCGTGCCCATCAGCCCTGGTTGGATCGACATGGCCGCCAACGTGCCGGTGATGTCCACCGCCAAGGCCAAAGCGGAGCTGGGGTGGTCGGCTCAGCACTCGGCTTACGACGCCATTGCCGAGGTTCTCCAAGGAATGGCCGACGGCGCGGGTACCTCCAGCCCGCCGTTACGACCGCGCGGGGGCGCGCTTCGCGATTAACTCGTGAGCAGCGAAGACACCCGGTCCAGCGAGCCCGGCACCAGCCGGTAAAAGGCCCAGGTTCCGCGCTTTGAACGCGTCAGGAAACCTGCATCCGTGAGCACCTTTAGGTGGTGCGAGACGGTTGGTTGAGTAAGGCCCAGCGGTTCAGTGAGGTCGCAGACACACGCCTCAGCGCCCTCGTGGGCGGCCACCATGGAGATCAAGCGCAGGCGTGCGGGGTCCGCGAGCGCCTTGAGCGAGCGCGCAACTACGTCGGCATCTGCCGCGCTGATGGGTTCTCCCGTGGCAACGGGGCAGCAACTCCCAAGGTCGATGACGGGGAGCAGTTCGCGAGTGGCCATGCCCAATAGTCTCACATACATTGACAACCATCGATATATCCGGCCAGACTGTTGCATCGACATCTATCGATGGAAGGAGGAGCGTCATGTGTAACGACACCGGCTGTTGCCCCCCAGGCTGCTGCTAAGCGGCCACCGCTGCTCCTGAGTGCACCAGGAGCGGCGCCCGACGCGAGGCATCATGCGGGTAAGGTGCGCTCATGGGTGATGACGTCGTTACGGAACAGATTCTGGCGCCAGACGACGCTGCGGTCGCCGCCGACCCATCCGCGACTCACGTTCGGGACCTTTGGTTCCGGGTCTTTCTCATTGGGGGACTGGTGGCAGGAGCCGCCCTCATGGTGGGTGTGGTCGGCCGAAATAATGGCCTTCTGATCCTGGACCCACTGACCCGGCAGTTTTACGTGTTGCTGATCGCAAGCCTCGCCCTGCTTCTGGTCGCCTCCACTTTGGTGCGGCTAGCACCTGGGTGGCGCGGGGTAGTCCGCGTTCTCGTAGTCCTAGGATTTTGCTTCCTTCTAAGTGCTGCCGCTCTGCTTGGCGCGCTATCTGCTTTTGAAGGTGAGAGCCGGTACCCGTCCCCGGACGGCCGGTCGATTCTCGTGGTCAGCGAGGGCATCGACATGATTGACACGCAGTGGGAGGTGACGGTTCAGCAGTCATCACCCCTGCTCGCAAGGACGTGGGTCGTCGGGTGCTTCAACGACGACGACATGGACAACGGGTTGGCGTCAATCGAATGGGTGTCGTCGACGCTCATCGAGGCGAAGGACGGAGCAGGCCGCACACACCAGGTCGCCGTGGACCCCCGCAACTCCCAGCCAGCAACGACACTTTCCGTAGGCTGCCACGACTAGATAGCGGCGCACCCGCGGTGTCTCACGCTGGTGAGACGATTCCTGCAGGGGCGTGTGAGGGCAGGAGGTGTGAAGTGCGCGGCGAAGCGACGGTGCTCCACGCGGACCTCGACGCGTTCTACGCGTCCGTAGAGCAGCGCGACCAACCAGCGTTGCGCGGACGGCCGGTGATCGTGGGCGGTGGGGTAGTGGCCGCCGCGAGTTACGAAGCGAAGATGCGGGGGGTGCGTACTGCGATGGGGGTGCAGCGGGCTCTCGTCTTGTGTCCCGACGCCGTGGTGGTGCGGCCTCGAATGGAGGCCTACTCCGCGGCCAGCCGTGCCGTTTTCGCGATCTTCCATGACACCACGCCTCACGTGGAGGGACTGTCCATCGACGAGGCCTTTCTTGAGGTTGGCGGTCTGCGGCACATCGCGGGGACTCCCGAGCAGATCGCGGTGCGACTCCGGGAACGCGTGCGCGCCGAGGCCGGGCTCGCTATTTCGGTAGGCGTAGCCAGAACCAAGTTTCTTGCGAAGGTCGCGAGTGCCGTAAGCAAGCCTGACGGGCTCCTCGTTGTGGAACCGGACCGCGAGGAGGCGTTTTTACACCCACTTCCGGTTGAACGGCTCTGGGGTGTTGGCGCCGTCACGGCGGAAAAGCTCCACGCGCGCGGCATCCACACCGTTGGTCAGTTGGCCGAGCTCGAGGGTGCGATCGCCGAGCAGATGCTCGGCAAGGCGGCTGGCGCGCACCTGCACGCGCTGTCACGGCTGCGAGACCCGCGGCCGGTAGACACCACCAAGCGGCATGGCTCCATCGGCTCCCAGCGCGCGCTCGGCAACCGTTCGCGCACAGTGGAGGAGTTGGGTTTGATCCTCACTCAGATCGTGGACGGACTGGCGAAGCGTCTGCGTGATCGCGGATCCGCGTGCAGCACGGTGGTACTTAGGCTGCGGTACGGCGACTACACAAAAGCGACACGTTCGCGCACGCTTGCGGCGCCAACGGATCGCACGGAGCTGCTGCTGGGCGTTGCCCACGACTTGCTCGCTAGCGCGGCGAAGGAGATCTCTGCGCGCGGCGTTACCCTCATCGGCGTCTCACTCTCGCAACTTGCTCGCGCAGACGCGGTCCAGCCTGAACTCCCCATCTGGAACGACGGCGCGCGCCTCGACACCGCGCTCGACGAAGTGCGCGACCGGTTTGGCTCTGCCGCGGTCACGCGCGCGGCGCTCATCGGTCGTGACGCGGGTGTATCGGCCCCGCGGCTACCGGAGCACGAGTAGCCTCGCCATGTGACAAACCGCGACGACGTCCTCGCGCAAGCCAGCGAAGTACGGCGGTTGCACGCACTCGTTAAGTCGTTGTGGCCCGGCATCGGGCACCACAGCGACGCTCACGATGACGCCGCGCGCCAGTGCGATGCTGCGTTGGAGGCATTCCATGAACGTTGGGACGCGGTTGTCGCGAGAGTTAGGGAGGGCGACTCGGATGCGTTGGATGCGGCTGTGGTCTACCTCGAAGCCCGTCCGCGGTGCTACCGCTCCGGGTATGTCGCAGAGGCGATGATGCGAGCGGTGTCGCGAGCGAGACTAAGCGATGTACAGGCGCAACGGCTTCGAGAGGTTGTACTCGCCGAGACGGTCGGCGGATGGACGCGCGGCCATACCTATGTGGGTGCACTCGCGGGTGCTGTATGGAACGCGGACCTGGAGGCCGACCTCAGTCGTCTCGCGGCCGTGCCCGGAGGCGAGCGCGCGGCGACCACAGCGTCGGCTGCTGAGCGGTGGATCGCGAGCGGTCTCCGCTGAGGCCACCGGACCGACCTACCAGGTGCGCCCCGGGCGCGTCCCACCTAGTTTTTCTTGCCACGAGTGGCAGTGCGAGGGTCGAGCGGTGGACAGCGACCGGCCCACGAACTTTTGTGACGACCGACACCGTCTATTCGCACCTGGACGCCACGGACTATGCCGGGGAGCGCGACGAGACCTCGCGAAGGTTGGCTGCTCAGCGCTAGCGCTTTGACCCGCAGGATTCGTTACTCAGTGATAGTGAGCGTGCCGAGCGACACGTCGTCAAGTTGGACCGATGCCCGTCCCGAGGGGTCGCAGGCGGGATTTGCCGAGCGCTCAAGGTCAGAAGTCGGAGTCTTCGAGGCCGAGCTCGCGCCATTTGGTTGCCGCGTCGTCGCTAGAAAGCCAGGCAAACTCGAACACGCGCGCTGGACCGGCCTGGGAGGAGTGGATCGTTCTGCCGAAGAGGCATCGGTGATCCCGTCTGATGCTCGGTCCGTAGTGGTCGAGCACCCCGGCCTCTAACTCTCGCACCGTGTGCCAGCCTGGCCCGTAGTCCTCGAAGGCGGGCTCCTTGGTGCCGTCGGTCCAGACGATGACGAACCACGGCCATGGCGACTTCGACGGGAACTTGATCTCGCCGACGACACTGGCGAGATGGCCCTGCAACACGCCGTCGACCTTGAGCGTCCCGACGCCATGGTCGTACGCGCGAAGTTGCGGGTCGGCCAGAACATACTCGTCGTCACGACGCTTCGACCGGTCTCTGGACATGTCGGCTATTTTGCACGGCTTCACCGCGCGCGGCGGGACTCCGCAGGGTCTTGGACGGGATTTCGCCCGAACGATACCGGCGCAACGCCCCCAAGACACCGATATACCAGGTGGGCCCCGTGGGGCTCGAACCCACGACCCGCGGACTAAAAGGGTTTGCGGAGGCGAGTTCCGCGGCAACCACTCTGACCCTCATTCGCCCGCTTTAGCTGCTGGAGTCTCCGGAGTTGGGGCGCGAGGGCGAGCAAAGCGGGCGAGCGTGGTCACTCAGGCGTCAGGCGCGGTCGGAGGGGTATTCGGAGGGGATATGAACGCGGCGCTGCCCGTCCTATTGCTGATCCAGGATGGTCCTCACATGCGCGGCGGCACGACCGATGAGGTCAGGCAGGTCGGCGTGGTCTACAGCCCAGTCACGCCAGAAGGCGCCTGCGTGCTCGACCACGATGTCATCCTCGTCACCCGCTGAGACAATGACGGCCCTACCGCTTTCGCTTCGACACTCAAAGAACCATGCTTCGCCAGACGGGTGGTCCGTGATCTCGGTGACGTCATACGTCTCGGCTAGTGCGCCCCGCACGGCAAGCATCTGAGAAGGTGGCGGGCCTTGGGTTGCTCCTCGCGGCGGCTAACTCGGGGCCGTGTCGCTGTATGCCAGGTAGCTGACTCTGCGACCCCAACGCGGCCAGTACGGCATGGGCACCAGAAACGGCAGGCATCCGTTGTATCCGCGTTCCTGGACGACGTCGCCGTCGGCTATGGCGAAAAACACGTCCTCGATCCGGTGCGA
>CAYMRO010000099.1:0-7935 GCA_964392875.1 uncultured Demequinaceae bacterium | reverse complement strand
CGCAGCTGCGGACGTCGCCGGATTGCACGAGAAGGATCTAGCTCACCAACACAACCACGACGTCAAGTTCATCAAGTACTGGGTGGACGAGGCCGCAGGAAAGGTGTTCTGCCTCTCCGAGGCGCCGAGCGCCGATGCTGCCGTTGCCGTTCACCGCGAGGCGCACGGGGCGGTGGCTGACGAAATCTTCGAGGTTGGGGAGTACTCCTAGCCTCGTCAGGGCCGCTTGCCCTGGTACTGATGTGACGTGAGGAAGCGCGGCACAGGGATCTTGTCTGCGTAGCGCATGAGCAGCGAGCCGCCCACCGCGAGCACCAGCACGTAGCCAGCGGCAAGCGGGCCCAGCGTGGCGTTCGCGCCCGCAGCCACCCCCAGCCCTGCTATCACGATGGAGAATTCGCCGCGCGGTACAAGGGACAGTCCGGCGCGCCATTGGCCCTTTGGGCCCACGCCAACGCGCCTTGCCGCCCACACCCCAGTGGCAATTTTGGTGACCGTGGTGATTGCCGCAAGGATCAGTGCGGGGATGGCGATGGGGATGAGGTCGCGTGGGTCTATGGCGATGCCAAAGAACACAAAGAAGATGCCGCCAAAGACATCGCGCAGCGGCGGTAGCAGCGCGCGTACCTGATCCGCGACCTGACCGGAGAGGGTGAGTCCCAGGAGGAACGCGCCAACCGCGGCGGACACCTGCACCGCCTCCGCGAGCCCCGCAACGAGGAACGCGAGGCCCAGCACGCCAAGCAGCAAGAGCTCGCGCGAGTGCGACTGCACCAAGCGCGAGACGTGCCGCGAGTAGCGGAAGGAGATGAACAGTGCCATGGCGACTACCGCTATCGCTACACCGGCCGCGATGGCACCTTGCGCAACGCTCGCACCCACAAGCAGCACCGCCATGAGTGGCAGATACAGCGCCATGACGATGTCTTCCATCACGAGCAGGCTGAGGATGGTTGGTGTCTCACGGTTGGCGAGCCGATCAAAGTCGTCGAGCAGGCGAGCCACAATTCCGGACGACGAGACATACGTGACACCCGCGAGCAGCAAGGAGGCGGTCACCGACCAACCCAGGATGAGTCCCAGCGCGAAGCCCGGCATGGCATTCAGCACGAGGTCGACGATGCCCGCTTTCCACGTGGTGCGCAGGCCGATCTTGAGATCAGCAGGGGTGTACTCGAGTCCAAGCAGCAACAGCAGTAGCACTACGCCAATCTGCGCGCCCACCTCGAGGAACTCCTCGCCGGCGTTGACGGGGATGAATCCGCCGTTGCCCATGAGCACGCCAGCGATGAGATACAGCGGTACGGACGGAATGCCGATCCGTGCCGCCACCCGTCCCAACACCGCGAGCACCAGAAAGACGATTCCCAACTCGATGAGAACTAGCGCGGCGGTGTTGTGCCCGCTCTCCGCGAGGGCGCTGGGCAAGCGCAGTTGGGGTAAGAGTGTGGGAGACAGGGGCGTGCCAAGAAGCGGCGCGACCCAACCCGCCACGGGTCAACCTGTCAGAATTGCGCGAGCGCGGTCAGCTGCATCGTCGGAACCCATGACGAGGACGGTGTCGCCCGCCTCGAACGTGAACTCGGGCTCGGGGCCCGGAATGGCGCGATCGCCGCGGATCACTGCGACCACCGACGCGGAAGTCTGCGTGCGGATCTGACCGTCCGCGATGCGCTTTCCCGTGAGGCCTCCGGCGGCGGGCATGGTGATCCACTCGATCGCGAGCCCCTCAACGGTGTGCTTGAGATCGTCAAGACGCGCGGTGATCTGGGTACCACCAAGGAGTTCCGCCATCTTGCCGGCATCGGACTCGCTCAGCTCCACCGTGCCACGGCACGAGTCCGGGTCAAGGCGGTCGTAGAGTGCAACGTCTCGCTTGCCGTCGCGGCGCACAATGACGCCAACATGGTCGCCGCCCTCAGCCGTGAACTCGTAGCGCACTCCTACGCCTGGCAGCGGAGTCTCAAAGATCTCCATACGCTTACTGTGCCATGCCAATCAGCCTTCGGAGACAACATCGAACTCGATGAGCCGCTCCCACGCGAGCCGCACCAGGAACGGGTCGCCGGTTTCGATGAGTCGGAGCGCACCAAGCAGTTGCCAGCCCTGAGCCCGTGCGGCGGTCTCCGGCGACGTCTCGCCATATCCGCTGAGTAACGCGGCGCGGTCATCGAGCGAGAACAGATTCGCCACGTAGCCCAGATCCGCGGCGGGATCGCCGGCTCCGAATCGATGCCACATGAGCAGACCGGAAAACGCGCCCCTGTCTGACAGCACCGCACGCGGTTCAAGCGTGCCGTGCGTCCAGGTGTGCGCGTCGAGTGGGGTGGCGGCGGCAGCTTGCCACAGGGCGTCCGCTTTCGCCGCGTCCAGTACGCGGTTCTCTGGGGCGCCCGACGCCATGGTGGTGCTGAGCAGCCTTCTCCAGTCGTTCTGGAGCGAGTTGAGCGTCACAGCAGTTACGGGGTTGGCTGGCGAGGATTCTGGCGTGGGCCCATGCAGTTGACGGAGAGCATCGCCCACCACTGGCGCCGAGTCACCGTGGAGCGGAACAAAGGCCGCAGTGGAGCCGGAGAGCCACGGCACGAGCGTGAAGTGGTACGGGAAATTGCCTTGGGGCACTCCCGTTGCGATGGGCGCCGAGCGCGGGAAGGTCCATGTGGGCAGCAATGGCTCAAGCAGGCCGGCAACCCTCTCGTAGAGGTGGTTCTGGCCGGGAATGATGGGCATGAGCACGCCGTAGTCGTCCCCAATGCGCACCGTGACGTGGTCCTGCATTGTGTAGCGGCGGCCTATTTCCCTACCCACGAGAGCGGGAAATTGATCGAACACCATCGCGGCGACTTCGTCGTCGCTAGGCACGATCAGACCATCATTGGCCGCGAGCGGGGACATAGCCCCAGATTAGCGCGGTGTCGCGGCGCGGTGCGTCGATCCGCGATGGAGGCCGTCTCGCCGAGCGCGTCATGCACGGTGTCAGTAAGGTGACGGCCATGGGATGGCGAAGGTTGTTTGGCGCCGGCGGCGCGCAGACCACTGAGGACCTCAAGCGCGAGGCTGAGGCCGCGCGCTACACGCCTCCGCCGCCCGCACCGCCCGCGCAAACGCAACCGGAAGCCATGGGTGAGATCACGCGACTGGTGCACAGTGGCGAGAAGATTGAGGCCATCAAGCTGTATCGCATGTTGCATTCCGTGGGCCTCAAAGAGGCCAAGGACGCCATTGACGCCATCGCCCGTGGCGAAAGCCCGGCTGGCAACGAGGTGGGCCAGGAGCATGCCCCAGCCACGGCGTCGGGCAACGCAAATCCTTCCACCGCGACTGCTGGAGACGCCGAGGTGCGGGCGCTGCTTGCGCGCGGCGACAAGATCGCAGCGGTCAAGCTGTATCGCGAGCTCCACGGCGTGGGGCTCGCGGAAGCCAAGGCTGCCGTAGATGCGATGGGTAGACCGCAGGGGTAGCGTCCTTCGTACCGACAACCCAAGGAGGCGACATGCCAAAGCACGCTATCTCATGGTTTGAAATCCCCGTGACCGACCTCGAGAGGGCGGCGACGTTTTACGAGACCGTCCTCGGCACGGCGTTCGAGCGCATGGATCTTGGCGGCCCCACTGCCGTGTTTCCTGCCGACGAGGATGGCGTTGGCGGCGCGCTGATCTTTGACGGCGGCGAGCCGAGCCTCACCGGGCCCCTCGTGTATCTCGATACCGACGGAGAGCTTGATGAAGCGCTCGCCCGCGTGGCGAACGCGGGCGGCGAGGTGCTCCTGGCAAAAACGGATGCCGGAGGCCACGGGTTCTATGCGTACATCAAGGACACAGAAGGCAATCGGGTCGCGCTCTTCGAGAGTCCCTAGACGTGAAACGGCCCCGTCGAATCAACGTTGACTCGACGGGGCCAGTCACCTTGCGCCGCTACCCTGCCAGGCTGTTGCGGCGTTCCCCTCCCGCAACGAGTGTGGTGGCCCGACGCTGCCTCTCGCAAGGCGCTGGGGTCACGTTTTGGCAACGGTCGGGTCACGGTGCTGGGCGGGCTAATTACGCAAGCACGACCTTGCGAAAAGACCGGTACACTTATTGGGTTAGGTGACCCTTACCCGCCCGCACCCACCACCGGAGCCCCATGACCACCCTCGAGCGCGACGCGGTGCGCCTTGACGCCCGCCGTTCCGCTGGAAGGTCGATGGCGCCGTGGCTCATCGCCGCACTCGGACTGCTTGCCGTGGCGATCATCTTGTCGCTGTGTCTTGGCGCACGCGCCATTCCGCTCAGCACGGTGTGGGACGCGATCTTCCACTACAACCCGCACATTGCGGAACAAGGCATAGTGCGGGAGAGCCGCGTGTTGCGCACGCTCGTTGGCCTGCTCGCGGGGGCCGCGCTTGGGCTCGCCGGCGCGTTGACGCAGACGGTCACGCGCAATCCGCTCGCGGATCCCGGTCTCCTGGGCATCAACGCGGGATCGGCGCTCGCGATCGTGGTTGGCATCACTGCCTTTGGTGTCAACACGTTCTCCGGACAGCTGTGGCTCGCGTTCCTTGGCGCGGGACTCGCCGGGGTTGCCGTCTTTGCCATTGGAGGGCGCGGTTCCGGCATGTCCTCGCCGGTGCGGCTTGCGCTCGGGGGCGCGGCGCTCACGGCCGTACTTGGATCCATCACCACCGCAATCCTCCTCATGAACCCGGAGACTCTCAGCTCGTTCCGATTCTGGCTGGCGGGCTCGCTCATCGCGCGTACCTCGGCACCCTTCGTGCCCATCGCCATCATTGGGGTGCTCGCGGTGCTCGTGACGGCGGCCGTGACGCGCTCGCTCAGCGCCCTGGCACTTGGCGACGACGCTGCAGCCTCGCTCGGCAGCCGCCCCGGCCGCAGCCGGGCGGCCGTAATGCTGGCAGTCACGGTGCTCGCCGGGCTCGCCACGGCGCTCGCGGGCCCCATCGCCTTTGTTGGCCTCGCGGTGCCGCACCTCGTTCGCGCCGTCACGGGTGCCAAGCTCAGCTGGCTCTTCGCCTTGAGCCTCCCGGTGGGTGCGGCCGTGGTCCTGATGTGCGACGTCTTTGGACGCCTTGTGGCGCGCCCGGGCGAGGTTCCCGTTGGCGTTACCACCGCGCTGTTTGGCGGTGCGCTACTCGCGCTCATGGCGCGTCGTCTCACGGTGGTGACCCTGTGACAACACTTGTGCCCCAGGCTCCTCTTGCACCGCACGCGCACCAACCCCACCCCAAGCGGCACGGGCTCAGCAGGCTCGCGCGCGTGACCATCGTGATCGGCGTTGTCGCATTGCTGCTGGTGGTCGTGTCGCTGTGGATGGGCACAGTGCCCGTTTCGCTGTGGGACACGGTGCGCGCCGCCGTAGGCATCGACACTGGCACGGGGGCGGACTTCATCGTTGGTCAGCTGCGTGCTCCCCGCGTCTACACGGCGGCGCTCGTTGGGGCGCTGCTCGCCGCTTCCGGCGCGCTCATGCAATCCATTGCCCGCAATGCCCTTGCGTCCCCGGACCTCCTGGGCATCAGCGCGGGTGCTGCCGCGGGCGCAGTGCTCTGCATCTATCTCACCCGCAACACGTCGTCGCTCGCGCTTGCGCCCTGGGCGGTAGGCGGCGCGCTCATCACGTCCGCGCTCGTCATAGTGCTGGGATCCCGCGGACGCCTTGAGCCGTTCCGCATGATCATTGCGGGCATCGGAATCAACTTTGTAGCAACCGCCATCACCACGCTGCTGCTCACCAAAGTCCCCCAGGAACTCGTGCCGCAGGCTTACGCGTGGATCGTGGGCTCCACTAACGCGCGCACATGGCAGCACGTGGCGATGGGAGCGGCATCGTGCCTGGTGATCATCCCCATTGCCTTGTTCATGGTGCGCAAGCTGCGAGTGCTCGAGATGGGAGACGAGCTCGCTGCTGGGCTGGGGCTCAAGCCTGGACGGCTGCGCTTTGTTGCCCTCGCCACCGCCGCCATCGCCGCAGGCCTCGGGGCGGCGCTCGTTGGCCCCATCGCGTTTGTGGCCCTCGTGGCGCCGGCCATCGCACGGCGTATCACTCGCAGCCCCGGAATCACCGTTGCGGCCTCGGCCATCATGGGCGTCATTCTGGTGGTGGGCGCAGATCTCGCGGCCCGCGAACTGCTGGGCTCGCTTCAGCTCCCCGTTGGCCTCTACACGTCGCTCATAGGCGGCCCGTACCTCATCTACCTCATCGTCCGTTCCAAGGGGTCCTTCCAGTGACAGACACTCCCAGACTCGCTGCCGCCGAGGTGACCCTCGCGTACGGTGACGCGCGCGTAGTCCACTCCGTGAGCCTCGACATCCCGCCGTCCGCGATCACCGCCATCGTGGGGCCCAACGGCTGCGGGAAGTCCACCCTGCTAAGGGGACTTGCGCGCTTGCATGCCCCAGCGTCGGGCACCGTTTTGCTTGACGGGCACAATATCCACGAACGTTCCACGCGCGATGTTGCCCGCGAACTCGGGATCCTGCCCCAGTCTCCAGTGGCGCCCGGCGGCATCACCGTGCGAGACCTCGTTGGGCGCGGGCGCACCCCTCACCTCAAGGCGCTGCGGCCGTGGTCGGCGGCCGATGCCGCAGCGGTGACGGAGGCGCTGAGCGTCACGAACCTCACGGGGCTTGCGGACCGCCCCGTGGATTCGCTCTCTGGCGGTCAGCGGCAACGCGCCTGGATTGCGCTGGCGCTCGCGCAGCAGACGGAATTGCTGTTGCTCGACGAGCCCACCACCTTCCTGGACATCGCCCACCAATACGACGTCCTTGACTTGCTGCACGGACTCGCGGCGAGCGGGCGCACCATTGTGGTTGTTCTCCACGACCTAGCGCAGGCCGCGCGCTACGCGGACCACCTGATCCTCATGAGCGCCGGATTGATCCTGGCGCGCGGCGAGCCCAGCGAGGTACTCACCGCTGACCGAGTGGCGGCCGCCTTTGGCCTGCCCGTAACAGTTGTCCCCGATCCGGTGACCGGCACGCCGCTCATCGTCCCAACCGGAGCGCCAGCTGGCCGTTCCGCAACCCCAGCTCGCGAGCAAGCGGGCATAAAGGAGATCGCACCATGAACACCACGAGGACAAAGCGCGGCATCGTCGCAGCCCTCGCCGTCGTCACCGCGCTGGCACTCGCCGCGTGCTCGTCGTCTTCCCCAACCACCACCACGCCCGGGCCAACGGGTGAGCCAACCGCAGCGTCGGACGGGCAGTTCCCCGTCTCGATAGCCAACAAGTTTGGCACCACCGACATCCCAGCGAAGCCCGAGCGTATCGTGACCGTTGGCTTCCACGAGCAGGATTGGCTCTACGCGATGGGCATCGCTCCCATCGCCGTGCGTGAGTGGTACGCCGGATACGACTTCGCCACCTGGCCGTGGGCAGACGACGCACGCAAAGCGGCCAACGCCGAACCAACCGTGTTGGGCTCCGGGGACCTCAACATGGAGGCCATCGCCTTGCTCAACCCTGACCTCATCATCGCCACGTGGTCCGGCATCACCAAGGAGCAGTACGGCCTGCTGAGCCAGATTGCGCCAACGCTCGCGCAGAGCGGCGACTACGCGGACTACGGCATGCCGTTTGACGAGGAGACTCGCATGATCGCCAAGGCCGTGGGGCAGGTCTCCGCCGGCGAAAGGATCATCTCCACGATCAACGACAAGATCACGGCGATTGCCGCCGCCCACCCGGAGTGGCCAAACTCCACGGCCGCGGTGACATTCTTCTACGAGGGCCAGCCGGGCGCGTACTTTTCCTACGATCCTCGTGCCGCACTCGTTGGCCGCCTGGGAATCAACGTCACAGACATCGACAAGCTGGGCGATCCAAGCACGGACTTCTATGTCACCGTGAGCCCGGAAAACCTCGACAAGATCGATTCCGACGCACTCATCTGGCTTGGCGCCACCGCGCCCGACACCGAGGCGACCGTCAAGGCG
>CAYMRO010000098.1:0-7939 GCA_964392875.1 uncultured Demequinaceae bacterium | reverse complement strand
CCACGACCCTCGTGGTTGTCAGTCACGCCACCGAGGCGGCGGACAACGTCCAACAGCTCGCCCACGCGATAGCCGCCGACCCTGGCTACGCCACCGCCACCGTTGACTGGCGTGGCGACACGGCGTTCATTGACGTCCGCGACGCGTTTGCTTCCGGCACCGCGGAGGCCAAAGCTGCTACCGAGCGCTTGCGCCACGTCGTGGTGCCAGCCGCGCTTGCCGGAACCACCGCGCAGGCCGCTGTGGGTGGTGCGCAGGCCTACGCCGTGGACGAAACGCGCCTCATGGCTGGCGGTACTCCGTGGGCCGTGGCGTTCATCCTGTGCGTGAGCTTTGTGTTTCTGATGGTCACGTTCAGGTCCCTCGTCATTCCCCTCAAAGCGATCGCCTTGAACCTGCTGGGGACGCTCGCAACCTTTGGAGTGCTCGTTGCCGTCTACCAATGGGGCTGGGGTGAGAGCCTTGGCTTCCCACACCTCGTTGGCATCTCCCCCTACATGCCCGTGATGATCTTTGCCCTGGTATTTGGACTCTCGATGGACTATCACGTGTTCCTACTGACGCGCATCAAGGAGCACTACGACGCCACGGGAGACAATCGCGCGGCTGTCATCGAGGGCGTCACTCGCACCGGACCACTCATCACCGGTGCAGCACTCATCATGATCGCGGTGTTCGGCGGATTCGCCGTTGCCTCCATTCCAGAGCTCTCACAGTGGGGCCTTGGGCTCGCGATTGGCGTGCTCGTGGACGCCACGATCATTCGCTGCCTCTTGGTACCCGCCGCGATGGTGTGGCTCTCCGGAGCCAACTGGTATCTGCCCGGTTGGTTGCAGTGGCTGCCGCGCCACCGCGTCTCCGCGTATCCGGATGCGCCCTCCAAGACCACCGAGGAACAACCCGAGCCGGCACTCGTGTAGCTCCTCGGACGGCCCGCTCCAGTGGGCCGGCTCGCGGCGGCGGTTGGGCGAGAAGCCCACCGCCGCCGTCGAGCGTAAAGTGGCAGTTGCTCTTCACCCGCAACCAAAGGTGGGCCCCAGCCACGCATGCAGACATTCGCTTCACTGAAGTTCTTCAACTATCGCCTGTGGTTTGCGGGCGCGCTGGTGTCGAACATCGGGACGTGGATGCAGCGCGTTGCGCAGGACTGGCTGGTGCTGACCATCCTCACCGACAACTCGGGTGTGGCCGTTGGAATCACCACCGCGCTGCAGTTCTTGCCGTTCCTGTTTCTCTCCCCCTACGCGGGCGTCATCGCGGATCGCCTTAACCCGCGCAAGCTGCTCATCGCCACGCAAGCGGCGGCCGCGACGCTCGGTGTTGCACTCGGCGTGCTGACGCTGTCCGGGCACGCGCAACTGTGGCAGGTGTACGTATTTGCCACGCTCCTTGGCGTGGTCTCTGCGTTTGATGGACCCGTTCGGCAGACGTTCGTCACCAGCCTCGTGCCAACGGAGAGCCTCAACAACGCGGTTGGCCTCAACAGCGCATCATTCAACGCTGCGCGGCTCGTTGGGCCCGGCATCGCTGGCCTCGTCATTGCTGCGGTAGGCACCGGCTGGTGCTTTGTGATCAACGGGCTCACCTTCATCGCGACGATTGTGGCGCTGCTCTTGATGCACAAGGACGAGCTCAACCGCCAGGACCGTGCCACCCGCAAGAAGGGGCAGATCAAAGAGGGGATGCGCTACGTGCGGCGGCGTGCGGACATTCTGGTGATCATGGCGGTGGTGGGAGTGGTCTCCACCTTTGGACTCAACTTTCAGTTGACGAGCGCGCTCATGGCTCGCACCGAGTTCCACAAAGGCGCAGGTGAATACGGCATTCTGGGCTCCGTCCTGGCGATCGGATCGCTTACCGGTGCCCTGCTTGCCGCACGGCGAGCGCGGCCACGGCTGCGCATCATCGTTGGCTCGGCCGGGATGTTTGGAGTAGCGACAGCCATCATGGCGCTCATGCCAAATATCGTGGCGTACGCCGCGGCCAGCATCCTGGTTGGCTTCTTTGCGCTCACCATGCTCGCCACTGCCAATGCGTGGATCCAAACCACCACGTCACCCAAAATGCGCGGGCGGGTGATGTCGCTCTACATGCTCGTGTTGCTAGGCGCCACGCCCATAGGCTCGCCCATCGTTGGGTGGATTGGCGAGCACTGGGGCGCGCGCTGGGCCATCCTCATTGGCTCCATCACCGCCGTACTCATCGCGGTAGGAGCCGCATGGTGGTCCAAGCGGTACTGGAACCTCGACCTCAGCTACGCCATGCACCGGCCTTTTGTGCGGGTGGCCTTTGGCCGCACCACGTCAGAGGCGGTGCGCGCCAGCCGCGAAGAGGCGGAACTCAAGCTCCGCGAGCAACAAATCGAGAATGCAAGCGGGCAGGCGTAAGCGCTCTTCGCGGCTGGCTGAGGGGACTACGTGGTGGGGTCGATGCGGTGCTCGTCCACGTGCTGGTCGATCACCTCAGTGTGCTGAGTCTTGCGACTCTGCGCGTTGACCACGAGCGAGATGATGATGGCGAGCACTCCCGCTGCGATGCAGATATAGCCCACCGCTGTTAGGTCAACGGCGTCCCAGTTGTCACGCACGGCAAAAGCCAAAATCGCGCCAACCACAATGAGAAAAATGCCGGATCCGAGAGCCATGCTGCTTTCCTTCCTCACGGTCTTGCCCGGCCAGCGACACCCACGCGTGAGCGCGGGCGTGCCCTAGGTAGGGCATCGGCCGTCATGAGTTACGTACCCGCGAGGGCCGTGGTGCTAACCGAACCGGCGAAAGATCGTTCAAATACCAGGTACGACGCTGTGCTCAGTGGCGTACAAAGGGGAAGGTCACGTCACACACGAGGGCATCCATCGGCTCGCTCATGACGTCCGCAAAGTAGACCTCGCGTCCCGGCATGGACTCGATCATGGAGCCGTTCTGCATGACCCACATCGCCACGGCGTCGTACGCCCCAAGAATGTGCGGGAACTCGAGTTGTTCGCGCGTGATGCTGGTGAAGGCCTCCTCGTGTTGGTCTTCAGTGCGCAGCGCGATGCGGCCTTCCGGTTCCGCGTCACTGCGGATGACGGCGCACACCTCAACGAGCGCGCTCGCTTGGGGCGTCACGGGACCATGGAAGATCACGTAGGTGGGTTCGTCTGGCGTGGTGTTGAGCGCGCGCACACCCGGACGGCGTTGGGCCCATTCAAATAGGTCCCCAAAGGCAGCCGGGATGAACTCGTCGAGTTGCGGCTGGAAGAGCTCTTGCGAGATGACAGCGAGCCTGCGCTCTGGGATGGTGCGCGTCTGAATGTCCATAGGCGAGTTTCTCCCACCCTGAGCACCACGGCAAGCGGAATACTTAAGTAATCACTTGACTATCGACTGTGCGTCGGCGCATCATGGGGACATGCTCAGCCAACTGGATCGCACTTTCCAAGCCCTCGCCGACCCCGGCCGCCGCGCCATGCTCAGCCAGCTCAGCGTGGGGCCTGCAACGGTCTCCCAACTCGCAGAGCCGCTCAACATGACCCTCAGCGCCGTGCTCCAGCACGTCAACTATCTGGAGGACACGGGCCTCGTCACCACCCGCAAGGTGGGGCGCACGCGCGTGGTCGCACCCGCCACCCTTGGGCTGGGCGAGGCGCGTGACTGGATAGCCGCGCACGAGGCTGCGTGGCATGACCGTTACACGAGGCTGGGCATGGCCCTGGACCAGATTCACCAAACCCCCAAGGAGAACTGACATGACTGTCACTCACCGCGACTTCACCCTGAGCCGCACCTATCCCTTCACGCCGGAGCAAGTATTCGAGGCGTTTGCCGATCCCGAAAAGAAGCAATTGTGGTTTGGCGCCAACGACGAACTCACGTCCACGTTCGGCACCTTCGACTTCCGCGTTGGCGGATCTGAGAGCGCGGCGAGCGATCACCCCGGCGGGTTCAGCACCACGTTTGACGCCGACTATGTGGAGATCGTCCCGGCCGAGCGCATCGTTTTCACGTACCGCATGACGCTCAACGGCGCGCCGCTCTCCGCGTCCGCAACAAGCATCACCTTTGAGGCCGTTGAGGGCGGCACGCTACTGACGCACACCGAGCACGGCATTTACCTCGACGGCGAATCGGGTGCCGCCGGGCGCGAGGAGGGCACCAACGAACTGCTGGGCCTGCTCGGTGCCGCCCTCGAGAAGGTGAACTAGTTCGCGGCCGCTCCGCATGAGTTGAACAGCTCCTGGAGTGCGGCCTGCGCGGTGGCATCGGGCCCAATCTCCACATACGCGGACTCGGCATCACCCACCGCTAGGCGAACCGGGAACACAAACGTCTTCTTGCTTTCCGCAAACACATGCGGATCGCAGCGTGCAACCGTTACCACGGCCGGCACCGCAAGCGTGGGCATCCCAGCGTCCATGACCCGATTGGCGGTCTCGGACAGCGCCACGTTGAAGACGATGTTGCCCGTCATCGACGTAAGCGTGACGGGCGCATCCGGCATGGAACCACCCCGCGTCAGCACGATTGATGTGTGCAGTTCCAGCGCGTTCTGCGACTCCACGGGTCCAAAGCTTGGGCTCGCCACATCCAGCACCGCTTGCTGTGCGCATTCCTCGGCGTTGATCTTGCGCAGTACGGCATCGTCCATCGCGAGCCGCTCCTCCACGGGCCGCCCGTCCACGGTGAGTGACAGGACAATCGTGGAGGGGCCCTCCCGCGCGGGGCAAGCCGCGGTGCCAAGGGGCAACCGCACATGATTGCTCCAGTGGGCGAACAGTGACACCGTGCTGTCGCGTAGAGGAGAGTCCAGGAAGAGCGGCGAATCCAGCCGGGCCGAGCTCACCTCCACGTCCGCGTCACGCACCGTGAGCACCTCCGCCACCACTTGCCGAGCCGCCTGAAAGCTGCGCGGAAAGGTGACCACAGCGTCGGGCTCCGTAACTCGAGCCAGCGACGCGCCTACCGCCGGCGGGCCGCTTGCGTCGCCGGTGGGAGACGAGCATGCGGCAAGCGCGACGGCAGCCACCACCACGCCAACGATCCACAACCTGCGCATCCCGCCAGGTTACGCGGGCATTGCTTGCTCGCGCCGCTGTGTGGCACGGCATGGGGTACGCCACAATGGCCACATGACCCAGATCCTCGAACTCGCTAACGACCACTGGCAGGTTGGCCTCCTGCCCACTACGGGGGGCTCCGTTGCGTACGGCCGCACGCGTGTGGGCGGCGAATGGCACGACGTGCTGCGCCCCACCCCAAGTGAGGGGCTGACGGTGGTGCCGGACACGGCGTCGTACCCGCTGGTGCCGTGGTCCAATCGCATCCGTGACGGCAAGCTGCGCTGGGCCGGCAAGACGTACCAATTGCGCGTTAACCACTCGGATGGCACCGCGATTCACGGCACGGCGTCCGAGTATCCGTGGACCGTGGTGGAGCAGTCCCCCACCCATGCGGTGCTCGAGTTTGCCTCGCGCGATGTCTACGGCGTGAACTTCCCGTGGACGTTCACGGCGCGATTCACGTACGCCCTCGACGGCGATCGCTTCACGTGGACCTACGGCCTCGTCAACACCGACCACGAGACTTTCCCCGCAGGCTTTGGCCACCACCCGTACTTTCTCCGCTCGGTAGCTGGCTCCCCCACCGCGCACCTGCAACTCAACACCAACCAGGCGTATGACGCTGAGGAGTGCCTCCCCTTTGGTGAGGCGGGGGACATACGGCCCGACGCTGACTTCCGGGCCTCTCGCGAGATTGGCGGGGCGTTCGTTGACGATTGCTATGTGGCGCGCACCTCGCCCACGCTGGCCACCATTACCTGGCCGGGCGTGCTGGACGTGGACATTGAGGCGGATGCCGTTTTGAGCCACGCTGTTGTCTACATTCCAGACGGCAAGCCGTTCTTTGCGGTGGAGCCCGTGAGCAACGCGAACGACGCGTTCAACCTGGCAGAGCGCGGGATTCAGTCAGCCAATCTGCTGCTGGTGCAGCCGGGTCAGTCCGTCACAGCGGACTTCTCGCTCGTCGCTCGTCCCGTGGCGTAGGCGATGCGCGCCCGCATCGCGCAAGTGCTGGCGCAGCTGCTGGCGCTCGCCATCACGGTGTGGCTGGCGCCCGGCGTGGACGCCACCTCGGGCTGGTCTCTGCTCGTGGCCGCGGTGCTCGTTGCGCTCGTCTCATGGGCGTTGCGGCCACCGCTCGCATGGATTGCCACGCGGCTCGGTTGGACCGGTGCGGCGCTCATTGCGGTCTTTGCGCAAGCCGCGATTCTTGGGCTCGCCCTGGCGCTCACGCCCGGATTGACAGTCAACTCGTGGTGGGAGCTGCTGCTCGCATCGTGGATCTATGGCGTGATCGCCGCGGTGCTCATGTGGCTCTTCGCCGTGAGTGGCGACGACTACGTGATCAAGAGCTCCGTGCGGCTTGCGAAGCGACGCGGCACCCCCAAGGTGGACGATGCCCCTGGCGTGCTGTTCCTCCAACTCGATGGCGTCCCCGCTCCCGTGCTTGATTACGAGGTGCGCGCCGGCAACCTGCCAACCATTGGCCGCTGGCTGCGTGAGGGCACCCACACGTGGACCGAGTGGACGGCGCGCGTGCCCTCCACCACGCCCGTGAGCCAGGCCGGCATTCTCCACGGCACCACTCAGAATCTCCCAGCTTTCCGCTGGTATGACCGCGAGCTTGGCCGCATGCTCGTGGCCAATCGCCCGGCAGACGCGGAGACCATCGAGCAGCGCATGACCAATGGTCGCGGCCTGCTCGCGGACGATGGCGTGTCCATTTCCAACCTCTTCAGCGGCGATGCGCCCACCTCCCTACTGACCCTCAGCTCCAGGCGAGGCGAGGGGAGAGGCTTGGGAGCGTCGGGCAGCTACGCGGCCTTTCTCACCCACCCAGCCGGGCTCGCGCGCGGCATTACCCTGACCCTCGGCGAGATGATCAAGGAACTGTTCCAGGCGCGTCGGCAGCGGCGGCACGCGGTGGAGCCGCGCATCCACCGGGGCGGCCCGTACGTGGCTCTCCGCGGCGTCACCAATGTGCTGCTGAGGGACCTCAATGTGGCGCTCGCGGCGGAGTCCATGTTGCAAGGGCGCAAATCCATTTACGTGGACTTTGTGGACTACGACGAGATAGCGCATCACGCGGGCGTGACCCGGGCCGAGTCGCTCGCGTCGCTGTACGGGCTCGATCGTGTGGTGGCGAGCCTCGCGGCGCTCGGTAGTTCTGGGGTCACGCCGCGGCCGTATCACGTGGTGTTGCTGAGCGACCACGGCCAGTCCCAAGGAGCCACGTTCCTGCAGCGTTACGGCGTCTCGCTCGCGGAATTTGTCACCGCGCATTCCGCGGGGCATGCCGGGTTGGTTGGCGAGCAAGAGGGCGAGGCACGCGGGCGCGTGCGTGCACTGCTGGCCGGGCTCGGCGAGTCGCTGCCCGGGCGCGTGGCCTCACGTGCAGTGCCCGACGCTCCCGCCAGCGACGCGGAAACGCCTGGTATTGCGGTGGTTGGCTCAGGAAACTTGGGGGCGGTGTGGTTCACGGACTCGCCGCAGCCGCTCACTCTTGCCGAGCTCGAGACGGCGCATCCTGGGCTCATCGAATCGCTCGCAACGCATCCTGGTGTGGCGTTTGTGGTGGTCATGGGCGCCTCGGGGCCGGTGGCGGTTGGCGCCAACGGAGCGGTGCAGCTGGACTCGGGTGTGGTTACCGGCGAGGATCCACTGGCGCCCTTCCCGCATGCCAGGGAACAATTTGCGCGTCTCACGGCCTTCCCCGCCGCGCCGGACATCTACGTCAACTCGCTCTACGACGCGGACCTTGGCGAGGTCGCCGCCTTCGAGGAGTTGGTTGGCTGCCATGGCGGAATGGGTGGCTGGCAGACCCGGCCCATGCTGCTGCACCCCGCTGACTGGACTGTTGACGCTCTTGAGGGGTTGGCCGCCGTGCGCAAGCGCCCC
>CAYMRO010000097.1:3491-7941 GCA_964392875.1 uncultured Demequinaceae bacterium | reverse complement strand
GCGGAAACGGCGCTCACGGACGCCGCCAAGTCCACGATGTCCGCGCTGCAGACCGCGCTCGCGCGCACCAAGACCACCGTGGTGCCGCCCGTAACGCAGCGCAAGGACCAGCGCGCCGCTGAGCGGCGCAGGGCCACTCGCCGCCGCAGACTCATTGTGTGGGGCCGCAGATTCAGTTACGTGCTCGTGGTGGCCGGTCTGGTGTGGCTCGTGCTGCTTTCGCCCGTCTTTGCGCTGGATCCTGCCAAGGTGGAGGTCACCGGTTATGGCTCGGTGGTGGATCCCACTACGGTGAGGGCCGTTGTTGCCACCCAGGAGGGTGAGTCACTCGCAACCGTGTCTACGGGGCACCTCGCGAGCACTCTCAAGGACATTCCGGGTGTGCGCTCGGCCCACGTTGAGCGGCGCTGGCCGGATTCCCTCGTCATTACTCTGGAATCGCGAGAGCCCGTGGCAGCCGTGCCCGATCCCACGGGGGGCTTTGCGCTCGTGGACGATGAAGGTGTGCAGGTGGGGCGCGCGGGCAAGGCGCCCAAGGACCTCCCAACACTCAGCGTTCCGGTGGACAAGGCGCGTGTGCTCACTGCCGCGCTGGGGGTGCTCGCGGCGCTGCCGGCGGACCTCAGCGAGCGGGTGACAGCAATCTCTGCCGCGACGGAAGACTCGGTCTCATTCACGCTGCACAAGGGCCCGCTCGTGGAATGGGGGAGTGCCGAGGATTCGGCCCTCAAGGCGCAAGTGCTGCAAGTGCTGCTGGAATCCAAGAAGGCGCGCAAGGCGGATGTCATCGACGTCTCCGCACCCACGCTGCCCATTACCAAGAACAACTGAGCCGGTTCCGGGGCCGCGCGGGCCAAGAACTGGGCGCGACACGCGGGGCAATTGCGCCGATAACCGTGACGGCCGACGTACCGTCATCGCATGACAGCTTGACATAACTATAAGCCTCAAGTTGAACGTTAATGTTGAAGGGAACCGGTCATGGCCGCACCGCAGAACTACATCACCGCCATCAAGGTTGTTGGCGTTGGTGGTGGCGGCGTCAATGCCGTCAACCGCATGATCGACGTTGGTCTGAAGGGCGCGGAGTTCATCGCCATCAACACCGACGCACAGGCGCTGTTGATGTCTGATGCCGACGTCAAGCTCGACATCGGCCGCGAATTGACGCGCGGCCTTGGCGCCGGTGCGGATCCCGAGGTTGGCCGCAAGGCCACCGAGGACCACGAGGACGAGATCGCCGACGCTCTGCGCGGCTCCGACATGGTCTTCGTGACGGCAGGCGAGGGCGGCGGCACGGGCACGGGTGGGGCACCGGTTGTGGCGCGCATCGCGCGCGGCCTTGGCGCACTCACGGTGGGCGTGGTGACGCGCCCCTTTGGCTTTGAGGGCCGACGCCGTGCGGACCAGGCACAGGCAGGTATCGAGAAACTTCGTGAAGAGGTGGACACGCTCATCGTGATCCCCAATGACCGCCTCTTGGCTATCGACGACGCCAATCTTGGCGTGCTGGGCGCCTTCGCGGCGGCGGACCAGGTGCTCCAGGGCGGCGTGCAGGGCATCACCGACCTCATCACCACCCCGGGCCTCATCAACGTTGACTTCAACGATGTGCGCTCCGTGATGCAAGGAGCCGGAACAGCGCTCATGGGCGTCAGCTCCGCACGCGGCGAGAACCGCGCGCTCGAGGCCGCCGAGGGCGCCATCTCCTCGCCGCTGCTCGAGGCCACGATGGAGGGCGCGCACGGCGTGCTGTTGTCCATCGCGGGCGGGTCCAACTTGGGCATCAAGGAGGTGGAGATCGCCGCACGCTTGGTGCGCGAGGCGGCCCACCCAGAGGCGAACATCATCTTTGGCACGATCATCGACGACGCACTTGGCGACGAGCTGCGCATCACCGTGATCGCGGCGGGCTTTGACGGTGGAGCACCAACGACGCGCAAGCACGAGGGCGCGCTCGGCGGGTTCGAGAACGCCGGGCCCGCTCCCGCAGCGGAGGCGCTCGATCCCGTAGTTGCACCTACGGAGACGAGCACCGTGCCGCAACCCGTTGAGGCGGATATCGACACCGCTGCCATCGATATCTCCGGCACGAGGGTCACCCACGACACCCTCGACGTTCCCGAGTTCCTGCGCTAGGCGGAACGCGCCAAGGACACTCGAGCGGTGATCGACGCCGGGCTGCCCGTCCGCGCGTTCTTCACCACCCGTGACGGCGGCGTCAGCGAGGCCCCTTATGGGACCCTCAACCTCGCCGTGCACGTTGGCGACGAGCCGCACGCGGTGGCCCGCAATAGGGCCATCGTGGCGGATGAGGTGGGCGTTGGCGTGGCCTTTCTGGTGGCGGAACACGGCGTTCGCGTGCACCGCGTCACGGGCGCCGGCGAGCACGTGCCAGCGGCCGACGTTCTGGTCACCGACGTGCCCAACGTGGCACTTGCGGCGATTGGCGCGGATTGCGTGCCCTTGCTGCTTCACGACGCCGTCACCGGTGCCGTTGCCGCCGCGCACATTGGCCGTGCGGGCCTGTGGGCGGGCGCGGTTGACGCGGCGGTAGCCGCGCTGCTCGACTTGCGCCGCACCAAGGCGAGTGCGCAGTCCATCTCTGCGAGCGTCGGGCCTGCTATTTGTGGAAAATGCTACGAAGTGCCGCACGCCATGCGAAGCGAAGTGGGGGAGCGTCACCCCTCTGCCGTGAGCACCACTCGATGGGGAACTCCGGCTCTAGATATACCCCGTGCGGTGGAGACGCGCTTGGGCGAATTGGGGCTCGGAGCGGTCACCGTGCAGCGTCGCTGCACCTACGAAGACGCCGCATTCTTCTCCCACCGCAGGGACGGGGTCACGGGCCGCCAATGCGGCGTTGTGGTGTGCGGCGTGTCGCTCCGAGACGGGGCCAACTTCGCGCCGTAGCGTGGACACGAACAGCGGCACCGCATCGGAAAGAGGACAACCATGAGCGCGCTTCGCAAGGCGATCCAGTACCTCGGCTTCGAGGTCGCCGAAAACGAGGAGTACGGCTACACGGAAGACGAGCTGGCGCCCGTCACCAACCTGCATGACGTCTCCGAGGTGCGCAGGGGCAAGCACACGCAGTCCCACGCGCCCAGTGCCGCCCCCGACCTTCGTCGCATCCAGACCATCAAGCCCCGCAGTTACAACGATGCACGTCTTATTGGCGAGGCATTCCGCGCGGGTGTTCCCGTGATCATGAACCTCACCGAGATGAGCGATGCAGACGCCAAGCGCCTCGTTGACTTCTCGGCTGGACTGTCCTTTGGACTGCATGGTTCCATCGAGCGCGTGACCACAGCGGTATTCCTGCTGTCGCCCGCGCACGTGGAGATTGGTGTGGATGAGGAGCCTCAGCGCACCGACCACGCTTTTTACAACCAAGCCTGACGCTAGGCTCACGGGGTGCCCTATCTGATCTACGCGCTCCAGTTCGTGTTGTTCGTCTTTATGTTGCTGCTGCTCGCGCGCGTGGTGCTGTCGCTCGTGATAGCGCTGGCGCACGACTGGCGCCCCAAGGGCGCCGGGCTCGTGGTTACCGAGGGCGTCTTCACGATCACTGACCCGCCACTGAAGTTCTTGCGCAGAATCATCCCTCCCATAACCCTGGGCCAGATCCGCCTGGACCTCGCGTTCCTGGTGCTGTTCTTTGCGGTGTCTTTCGCGTGGCAAATGCTCGGCAGGGTGCACTGAGACCCTTAAGTGCATGCCGATAGGGATGTAGGTACAGTGACATTAACGACGGACACGTAGGTCAACGGCTGCACAGGCGGTCGCCAGCGAATCGAGGTTGAACATGGCTCTTCTCACGGCAGAGGACGTTCTGAACAAGGCGTTCTCTAAGACGAAGTACCGCGAGGGCTTTGACCAGGACGAAGTTGACGACTTCCTCGACGAGGTAGCGAACACCATCGCGCAGCTCACAGCGGAGCGCGACGAGGCAATCGCACGCGCGGGCGGCGCCGTAGCCGCAGCGCCCGTGGAGGCGCCACCAGCGACCGCAGCGGGCGGCGTGCCCGGCACCACCGGCCTGCTTGCCGCAGCCACCGAGCCTGGCGGCGCTAACCCCACCGGCATGCTCGCCATGGCGCAGAAGCTCCACGATGAGTATGTGCAGGCGGGTGAGGCGGAGCGCGACCGCATCGTTGACGAGGCGCATGCCGAGGCCGACAAGATCCGTGAACGTGCGGATGAGGACGCCAAGGGTCGCATGGACGATCTCGCTGGCGAGCGCGTCGAACTCGAAGGACGCATCGACGACCTTCGCCGCTTTGAGCGCGACTATCGCGCACGCCTCAAGGCGTTCCTCGAGAACTTGCTTGGTGATCTAGACCATGCGGGCCTTGCAGGAGCTGCCGAGTATGCGGGCTCCTCTGACCTCGCTGGCGCTGCCGGGTTTGGCGCTGCCGGGTTTGGCGCCACGAGCGCAGCCGTGGCT
>CAYMRO010000097.1:0-3391 GCA_964392875.1 uncultured Demequinaceae bacterium | reverse complement strand
TGGCGCTGCCGGGTTTGGCGCTGCCGGGTTTGGCGCCACGAGCGCAGCCGTGGCTGATGGGCCAGCAGACGAGCCTGAGACCCACGTGGTGGAGGACGTGGCGGGCTACGGCCAGCCCCAGGGCGAACACGACGCCGGTTTTGAAACCGGGTCTGACGCGGGTTCTGACGCGGGTGCCGACGCCGGGTCTGACGCGGGTTCTGACGCCGCCGCGAGCGCCTACCAGGCCGGGGCCCCTCTCTCATTTGACGACGCCCTTGCGGGCCGCGAGGCGCAAGCAAGCCCGCAGTCCTTTGAACCAAACTCCTACGAGCCGCAGCCGTCGGAAGCAGCCGCACCGGCCGAGGTGAACGCACCCCCAAGCTTTGACGTGACCCAGCCCTGGGAGTCGCAGCTGCGCGCCCAAGCCGATGCTGCGCCCGCCAGCCCCTTCGCCCCGGTGACGCAACCGGCAGAAGGTGCGCCAGCGTCGGGCGAAGGTGGTGACATGGGTGACGTCCCCACCGTGGCCGCCGCCGAGGAGGGTGAGGAAGCTCCGTTCACGCCGCCGTCGAGCCGCATGTTCAACGACCTCTACGGCCAGCAGAACCCCGAGCAGGGCCACTAGCTTTTCCGCTGGTAGTGAAGCGCCGCGTCGAGTAGTGCGCGGCGCTTTGCTTGCCTGCACAAACCGGACTAGTCTCACTGCACCAGTCTCACAAGGGCTGCCGAGAGCAAGGACACCTCATGACCAGCACCGACGTCACCACGATCGTGGTTGACCCCGCCGAACTCAAGGCGTCCGACGCAAAGAAGTTGGCCGTTCGCGAAGGCGACGAGCCATGGAAGGTTGCGGAACTTCGCGACATCGTGAAGATGCTCAACTCAGACGTTGACCGGCTCGTCACAGAGTTCGCCGCCACCGAGAATGAGCTTGACGACCTTCTCCACACCTCCGACGGTGCTGGCGACGATCAGGCCGACGCCGGCGCCACCGCGCTCGAGCGCGAGCAGGAGATGTCGATCGTCAACAACACCAAGGAAATGCTTGAGCAGTCGGTGGACGCGCTGCGCCGCGTCAAGGCCGGCACGTTCGGCACGTGCCAGGTGTGCGGCCTCGGAATTGGCAAGGCTCGCCTCCAGGCGTTCCCGCGCGCCACGCACTGCGTGGTCTGCAAGCAGCGCGAGGAGCGCCGTTGACCTGGCGGCCAGCCCTGTGGCTGGTCGCCGCCGGAGTGGTCATCATTGACCAGGTATCGAAGCAGTGGGTAATCCACAGTCTTGAGCCGGGTCAGACCCATGAACTGCTTGGACGCTGGCTGTCCATCGAGTTGGTGCGCAACTCCGGTGCCGCGCTGTCGCTCGGCAACACGCACACATGGATTGTCACGCTCGTTGGCATCGCGGTGAGTGCGGGCATCATCTTCTACGCGCGGCGCGCCCAGACCACGCTCGCGGTGTGGGTGTTTGGCATTGGGCTGGGCGGCGCGGTCTCCAACCTCATTGACCGCCTGTTCCGCGCCCCCGGCTTTGGCCAGGGACACGTGGTGGACATGATCAACTACAACGGCTGGTTCGTTGGCAACATCGCGGACATCGCGATCGTTGGTGCGGCCATTGGGGTGGCGCTGCTGTCCATCTTTGGGGTACGGCTCCTAGAGCCCAAGCCCGAGCTCGAGGCAGCGGCACCCGCCACAACATCGGACGAGAGTGCCTGACACCCGTCACCTTCCGGTACCCGACGGCCTCGTTGGGGAGCGCGCCGATGTCGCCTTGGCACGCATGCTGGGGCTTAGCCGCACGCGCGTTGCCGAATACCTTGAATCCGGCTACGTGACGCAGGGCATTTCCACGGTTGGCAAGTCCGACCGCTTGGTTGACGGCGTGGTGTCCATCGATTTGCCCGACGCTCGCCCGGCCGCTCCCGAACCTCCCGTTCCCGGTGGGTTGCGAGTGGCGTACGAGGACGCGGATCTGGTGGTCATCGACAAGCCCGTGGGGGTAGCTGCCCACGCCTCGCCCGGCTGGACTGGCCCCACGGTGGTAGGCGGCCTCGCGGCCGCCGGGATCACGGTGGCCTCTGCGGGAGCCGCGGAACGCCAAGGGATAGTGCACAGACTGGACGTGGGAACGTCGGGCCTCATGGTGGTTGCCAAGTCTGATGCCGCGTATTCGGAACTGAAGCGCGCCTTCAAGGAGCGCACGGTGGAGAAGATCTATCACGCGGTGGCGCAGGGGCATCTTGACCCGACTGCGGGCACCATTGACGCGCCCATTGGGCGGCATCCCTCGAGCGACTACAAGTTTGCGGTTGTCGAGGGTGGGCGACCGTCCGTCACCCATTACGAGGTGCTGGAGATGGTCCCGGCCGCGTCTTTGGTGGAGATTCACCTGGAAACTGGGCGCACCCACCAGATCCGGGTGCACATGGCGGCAATGCGGCATCCGCTCGTTGGGGACCTCACGTATGGGGCGGACCCCACGCTCGCGAAGCGACTGGGCCTCGCGCGGCAGTGGCTGCACGCACGCGAGCTGGCGTTTGAGCACCCGGTGCGCGGGGGCGAGGTGCGCGTGCGTAGTGAATACCCCGAGGACTTGGCGCTGGCGTTGGAGAAGTTGCGGGCATGAGAATCGAGGACGTCACCACGCCCGAGCAATTCGCTGACGCGCTTGTGGTGCGCTTTGAGGTGTTCGTTGGCGAACAGGGCGTCTCGCCCGAGGGGGAGCGCGACGAGCTTGACTCCGATCCGCGGACTTTGCACGTCATTGCGTATGACGATCTTGGCGCCCCGGTTGGAGTTGGGCGGCTGCTTGCGCCGCACACCGACACCGCGCACCACACCATGGACCGTTCAAACCCGCACATCGGGCGGCTCGCGGTGCGCGCGTCGGCCCGAGGAACCGGTGCGGGGGCCGCGCTCATGGCGCATCTGGAAGCCGCCGCGCTGGCGCGGCACGGAGCGAGCGGGTCAGTACGGGTGGAACTGAGCGCGCAGGACCAGGCCATGCCGTTCTATGAGCGAGTTGGCTACGTGGCCCACGGCGAGGCGTACCTCGACGAAGGCATCTCCCATCACGACGCGTACAAAGACCTGAGCGCCACGGCCAGCTAGCACCACGCGCAGTTAGGCGCGCGCTCTCAGGAGGCGCTGTGAGGCTGGAGCCCGCCGTCCTGCATCAGGAGCACGCGATCGCAGTGATGCAGCACGTCGTGGTCGTGAGTGACCATGATGGTGGCCACCGCAGACGCGTGCGTCTCCTCGCGCAGCAGCGCGACAACCTCCTGGCTGCGCTCACGGTCGAGCGCGGAGGTGGGCTCGTCCACGAGCAGCACGGATGGCGAGTTGACGAGCGCTCGTGCGATTCCGACGCGCTGGCGCTCGCCGCCCGAGAGTTCGTGCGGTCGACGGTC
>CAYMRO010000096.1:5048-8051 GCA_964392875.1 uncultured Demequinaceae bacterium | reverse complement strand
GCGAGCTGGTTCCGGGGATGGTCTTCACGATCGAGCCGGGACTGTACTTCAAGCCCGGTGACCTCGCGGTGCCGGAAGAGTTGCGCGGGATTGGCGTGCGCATTGAGGACGACGTTCTGGTCACCGAAGACGGTTGCGAGAACCTCTCCGCGGAGTTGCCTCGCGACGCCGACGCGGTGGTTCAGTGGATGGCGCGGCTCAGAGGGTAGGCAGTTCAGCTAGCGAACGCGCCCGCACCCACTCCCCTCGCCCCAAGTCACGGAGATCCTCCATGGTCGGTTGCAAAGTGCCTGGTATGCGAACGCGGGCGCCCAATATGCCCGTGACATAGGGCGGTGGGCGTAGAGGGTGTGTGGGGTGTGTGGGGGGTGTGTGTGGAGGGCGCCGCGCGCCCTACGCCGCTGCCGCGAGAATTTTGACTCCCAGCCGCATCTCCTCCGGCGGCAAGTAGAACGGCAACCGGAAGCGCCCCGCCCCGGAACCAGGCAACACTTCAAAGGCTGACCCTGGCGCCACCGGCGCCCCACCGGCGGCAGCGCGGTCGGCAAACCGGTCCTCATTCACGCCCGGCACCTTGACCCACAAGGATGGGCCGCCGGAGGGGATCGCGTACTCCCACTCCGGCGCATACTCGGCGAGCGCGTCCGTGGTCGCGTCGAGCGACACCCGCAGTTGCTCCACGCGCCACGCCACCACCGCGTCGTAGTGATCGGTGATGAAGCGCGTGGCGAGGTGCTGGAAGAACGAGGGCGAGCCAAGGTCCATCGCCGCCTTGCGGTGGCGAAGTTGCGCGGCCAGCGTGGCGTTCGTGTGCAGCCAGCCGATTCGCAGCCCTCCCCAAAAGATCTTGGAGAGGCCGCCGATGGTGATGATCGCGGAGCCGGGCCTGAGCGCGGCAAGCGGCGCGCGCTTCACGCCGTCAAGAGCTAGATCGCCCATAATGCGATCGTCGATGATCGTGGTGCCGCATTCGTCGGCCGCCGCGATGAGGCGCAGTGCGTCCTCCGGTTCTAGCGCGTTGCCCGTGGGGTTCTGGAACGTGCTGAGGTAGGCCACGTCGGGCCGTGCGGCGCGCAGCAGTTTCGAGGCAGCCGCAACGTCGAGGCCGCGGGTGCCCATGGGCAACCCAAGAGTTCGCGAACCCGAGGCGCTGATCGCGTCAAAGACGCCGGGGTACGTCACGGCCTCCACGGCAACGGGCGACGACGGCCCCGCGAGCGCGGTCACCGCCAACCACACGGCCTGCTGCCCTCCTGCGGTGACCACAATCTCCTCCGGCTTAGCGCGAACGCCGTCTCGCCGCAAGAGTTCAACGATGGCCGCAATGAGCGCCGGGTCACCAAGCGACGCATATCCGTTGCCGCTCAGCACCATCGAATCGAGATCCGGCCCCGGGTTGCGCAGCGCATCGATCACGACAGGGGCAGGTGGCGGGCAAGCTCCAGACAATCCAACGATGGGCCCGCTCGTGGCGTGCAGAATCTTCGAGAAGCGGTCCTGTGCGCTCAGGCCCTCGATTCCGCGCGACCGGGACCCAAGCGTGGGCGCAGCTCCCGGCCGTACGTCGAGCCACTCGTCGTCGCGCAGTTGTTGGTACGCCGCAGTGACGGTGTTGCGAGACAAGTGAAGGCATTCGGCAAGCGCGCGCTCGCTCGGCAGGCGAATGCCGTACTCGAGCGATCCGGACTCCGCAAGGGACACGATGGCCCCCGCGAGTTGCTGATAGAGCGGCCCGGTCCCGGACTGCCAATGGTCGAGGACTGCCGCCAATTGGTCTGCTGTTGTGCGCATGGAGCCATCTCACCGCAAACTGGCACCCCACAACAAGTGCCACTCTCACAAAAACTGGCTCTAGAACCCCGGTGCCAGTTGGTGAAGACTCACCACATGAGCACAACGACAGATCACCTGGACAGGGTTCGCACCAATCCCACGAGCAACTCCCGCATCCGCGAGCGCATTGCCGTCACCACCGAGGCCGCGCGGCGCGCATCCTCATACATTGCGAACGCCCCGTTCCGTCCCATCGCCCCTGAGGCCGACGCCATTGCTGGCTTAGACGTATTCCGTCGCCCTTTGCAGGCCTCAACCATCGCGGCGCGTGAGGTGCTCGCGGAGCTCGACGCGTTCGGTTCGCCGGCGACCGTGGTCCAGAACCACGGCCGCTTCTTTGGCTTCGTCAACGGCGGGGTTGAGCCGGCAGCTGCGGGCGCCGCAATCCTCGCGACCGCGTGGGACCAGAATCCCGGCCTCGCGGTCACATCGCCCGCCGCCGCGCTGCTCGACGAGGTCGCGGCCGGGTGGGTCCTGGACCTCCTCGACATGCCAAAGGGCGCCGTCGCCACCTTCACGAGTGGCGCCACGCTCGCTAACTTCACGGGGATTGTCGCGGCTCGCGACGCATTGCTCGCCCGTGCGGGCTGGGACGTCAACGAGCGCGGCATCTTTGGCGCCCCGCGCATCCGCGTCATCGTGGGTGACGAGGTCCACGCCTCCGCGCTCAAGTCTTTGCGCATGGCCGGCTTTGGCCCTGGCGAGGTGGAGCGGGTGCCAACCGACGCGTCGGGCTGCGTGCTTGCCAGCGAATTTCCCACCGATACCGACGCGCTGACCCTTGTGCTCCTGCAAGCCGGGAACGTCAACACCGGCGGCTCTGACCCGTTCGCCGAGATCATCCCCGGCGTGCGGGAGCGCGGCGGCTGGGTTCACATTGACGGCGCCTTTGGGCTGTGGGCGGCCGCGTCGCCTGCCCGACGCCACCTCGTGGAGGGCGTCCAACTCGCCGATTCGTGGGCAACAGACGCGCACAAGTGGCTCAATGCGCCGTACGACTCGGGCATCATCATCGTTCGCGAGGGTGCGGATCTGCGCGGCGGGCCAGTCAGGCCTGAGGACGCCCTACGCCTCTTCACGCAGCAATCGCCGGATCACCTTGCCGGTCGTGGTCATCGGCAACTCATCGACGAAGGCGATTTCGCGCGGATATTCGTGCGCCGAAAGCTG
>CAYMRO010000096.1:0-5038 GCA_964392875.1 uncultured Demequinaceae bacterium | reverse complement strand
ATCATCGTTCGCGAGGATGCGGATCTGCGCCGCGCCATGAAGATCGAGGCGCCGTACCTGCGCACCGACGACGCCCGGCCGCTCATTCACCTCACTCCCCACATGTCGCAACGAGCGCGCGGCGTGGAGACGTGGGCGCTCCTGGCGGCGCTCGGACGGGATGGCGTTGCCGCGCTTGTTGACCGCACAAGTGACCTGGCTGCGGACTTTGCGGCCCGCTTGGTTGAGGGGGGCGCGGAACTGCTCGCGCCCGTGGTGCTCAACCAAGCACTCATCGCGTTCGGCGACGATGCGACCACCGATGCCGTGATTGCTGGCGTGCAGGCGGAGGGCACGATGTGGGCTGGTGGGACCGTGTGGCACGGGCGCCACGCGATGCGTATCTCGGTGTCCGACGCTGCGACCACGGCCGACGACGTGGCCGCGAGCGCGTCCGCCGTGCTGAGGGTGTGGGACGGCCTCCAAGCCTGACTGCGAGCCTCCCCAGCCGTACGCCGCGCCCGCATTACGCTGGGTCCATGAGCACGGCGAGCGAGCGTGTCTATGTGGCGCGCCTGGTGAATACGCCCGTTTTCGACCCCCTTCGAGACAACGTGGGCCGGGTACGCGACGTGGTGATGCTCATGCGTCGCGGAGTGGCGCCCACCGCCGTGGGCCTCGTGGTTGAGGTCGCGGGGCGCCGCCGCGTATTCATGCCGCTCACGCGGGTAACTTCGATCGCTCCCGGTCAGGTCATCTGCACCGGCGTCATCAACTTGCGACGCTTCCAGGCGCGCACCTCTGAGACGTTGGCGGTTGCGGAACTCTTTGAGCGCTCGGTGAAGCTCAAGGAAGACAAGTCAACGGCGTACATCGAAGACATCGCCATTGAGCCCGACCGCACCAAGACCTGGCGCATCACCAAGCTCTACGTGCGCAAGGCGGAGCGGCGCAAGGGGGTGCTTGGTTTCAGCCGACGCGGTGAGGCCATTGTCGTTGACGTTGACCAGGTCACGGGGCTGGCTCAGAGAGACAAGAACCAGGGTGCGGCTCTGGTGATTCAGCAGTTCGTTGACCACAAGCCCGCAGACCTTGCCGCCGCACTCATGGAGATGACTCCCTCTCGCTCGGCTGAGATAGCAGCCGCCCTCGATGACGAGCGGTTGGCCGACGTTCTTGAGGAGTTGCCAGAGGAAGACCAGATTGCGCTCATCGGCACGCTCAATGCCAAGCGTGCGGCCGATGTTCTGGACGCGATGGACCCGGACGACGCCGCCGACCTCCTTGGTGACCTCCCCGCTCCCAAGGCTGCGGAACTCCTGGACCTCATGGACCCCGAAGAGGCAGCGCAAGTGCGCCAGCTACTGAGCTACGCCGATGATTCCGCCGGCGGCCTCATGACGACGGAGCCCATCATCGTGGGCCCGGAAACCTCCGTGGCCACGTGCCTGGCCCTGGTCCGCAAGCAAGAGCTCGCTCCCGCGCTCGCGTCGATGGTGTTCGTGGTGCGTCCGCCGCTGGAGACGCCAACCGGCAAGTACATCGGGCTGGTCCACATCCAGCGCCTGCTTCGGGAGGCGCCGCATGAGTCAATCGGCAACTACGTGGATACCGCAATCCAGCCGGTAGACCCCCAGAGCCACCTCTCAGAAGTTGCCCGCCGCATGGCCGCCTATGACATCCTGGCGCTGCCCGTTGTGGACGAGGGTCACCACCTGCGCGGCGCAATCTCCATTGATGACGTGCTGGACCACTTGCTGCCCGCCGACTGGCGCGAGCAGTTTGACGAGGATCAGGCCGCCGGGGTGAACCATGGCTGACCGGCCGCTGGACAAGCCCAAAGGCGAGAAGCGCCAACTCCTGAGGCGGCGGCGGCCCAGCAGCAATCCCGATCGCAGCGGCCAGTGGGCCGAGGGCATTGCACGTTTCCTCGGCACGCCGAGTTTCATCATCTACCTGACGTTGTTCGTTGCGCTGTGGATCGGCTGGAACCTGCTCGCGCCCGACAACCTGGTCTTTGACCACTGGGGCTTTGTGGCGCTCACGCTCATGCTCTCGCTCCAAGCGTCGTACGCCGCGCCGCTCATCCTGTTGGCGCAAAACCGCCAAGCAGACCGCGATCGCGTTGCCGCCGAGCAGGACCGCCAGCGCGCGGAGCGCTCGCTTGCAGACACCGAATACCTCGCGCGGGAGGTCGCGTCGCTGCGTCAGGCCATCAACGAGACGGCTACCAGGGACTTTGTGCGTTCCGAGTTGCGTGCGCTACTCGAGGAACTGAAGGCTGCTGACGACGAAGGGGCCGAGCGTGACAAAGAATCACGCCCGGCCCCTCGCTCAAGCCGTTAGGACACGGCTGCGACCGCCTGCGCGTCGTCGTTGTCCGTCTTGCGGCCGCCCCAGGCGTAGTAGAACGCCATCACAACCGTGATGCCAGCGAACACATACCCGAGCGGGTCATCGAAGTAATCCGTCAGCACTTCCTTTGGGTACTCCAACGCCAGGCGCAAGGAGTCGAGGAACCCCATGTCGAGCTCCTTCGTGATGAAGCCCGCGGTCTGCACAAAGATCGCGACCACGTACATCACGGCCGCGATGACGGCGGCGATGAGGCCGGGCACCACGCCACTCGTGTGGCCAAAGCGAGAAAAGCCAAACGCGATTGCGAAACCGATAAGCAAGCCGAGCCACAGGAACTCCCGCTCGGACAGGACCGTCACCGCTGCATAGATGAGCGCGGCCACGAGTCCAAGGCCAAAGCCCGCGGCGATGCCAACTGCAAGATTCGCGGGCTTTGCCGCAACCGGTGCGGCCGCGGCTGGCGGGGCGGTGGGTGCGGCAAGCACCTCAGGGACTGTTGGAGCTGCCGCATCTTGCGCGGTTGATTCTGCGGGAGTTGCTCCCGGGGTCTCTGCCATGGTTCTCCTTGTGAAGGGGCGCCTCGTGGCGCCTGCGCAGAATCTAGCGCACCGTGAGAGCGTTCTCCCGTACCGCCTACGATGGATGTATGCCCACCGCCGAATTGATTCGTGACGCCCTTGCCACGGTGATCGACCCCGAGATCCGCCGCCCCATCACGGAAATCGGCATGGTGCGCTCCGTTGACGTTGATGGCGAGACGGCCATCATCGGCATCGATCTCACCACCCAGGGCTGCCCCATGAAGGAACGCATCACCACGGATGTGGAAGCCGCGGCCCGCCGTGTGGAGGGCGTTGGCAACGTCCGCATCGAGCTGGGCGTGATGTCAGAAGAGCAGCGCTTGGGCCTGCGGTCCAAGCTCAGGGGCGGCAAGCCCGACCCCGTCATCCCGTTCACGCAACCTGGCAACCTGACACGGATCTATGCCATAGCGTCGGGCAAGGGCGGCGTGGGAAAGTCAACCGTCACCGCAAATCTCGCCGCCTCCATGGCCGCCGACGGCCTCAAGGTTGGCGTGCTTGACGCGGACATCTTTGGGTTCTCCATTCCGGGGATGCTTGGCGTCACGGGCCAGCCAACACGTATCGACGACATGCTGCTGCCGCCTATCGCGCACGAGGTGAAGGCCGTGTCCATCGGCATGTTCGTGCCGGAGGGGCAGCCTGTGGTGTGGCGTGGGCCCATGCTGCACCGTGCCATCGAGCAGTTCCTCGCGGACGTCTTCTGGGGAGACCTCGACGTCCTGCTGCTCGATCTTCCCCCTGGTACGGGCGATGTTGCTATCACCGTGGCGCAACTGCTCCCCCACGCGGAAATCGTGGTGGTCACCACTCCCCAGTCCGCCGCCGCGGGCGTCGCCGAGCGGGCGGGAGCCATCGCCACCCAGACGTCGCAGAACGTGGTTGGCGTGGTGGAGAACATGTCATGGCTCGAACAGCCTGGCGGCGAGCGGTTGCATCTCTTTGGTGAGGGCGGCGGGCGGCAAGTGGCTGACCGGCTGGGCGCCACCCTCGGCACGGACGTGCCGCTGCTTGGTCAGATTCCGCTCGACATCATTGCGCGCGAGGCAGGCGACGCCGGAACACCCGTGGTGCTGAGCCACCCAGACAGTCCCGCGGCCGCAGAACTGCGCCGCATCGCGCGCACATTGGGCACGCGCCAGCGCGGCCTCGCGGGCCGCAGCCTGGGCGTCACCCCCGTAGGTCGCTGACTACGCCTCGTCGCGCGGACCCCAACCCGCGATGATGGCGGCAACGAGGCCCGCGAGCACCGTGCCCGTGGCCACCGCGGGCGTTGCGAGCGCACCCAGCAGGGCGTCGTTGAAGCCCGGTCCGGAAATCTTGATCATGCCGGCAATCGACTGGGACCCGATTCCCTGCAGCGTGCCCGTGACGGACATGATGTGCACGCCGAGCACCGCGCCAATCAGTGCAGGCACCTGCGCGCGCCATGAGCGCGTCACGCTGAGGTAGCGAACGGTGAATCCAACGGCCGCCGAGACGAGCGCGCCCAGCAGTATGAGCGCCCACACGTTGGATGGATTCGGCACGAGCATCGACAACAGCAATCCAACGAGCGCGCCCACAACGAGCGCGGCAGTCAGCGGCCCCATGCGGTTTTGGCGCACGCGGTCAAGGTACGAGGGTGCCGGAACGTAGACGACAGTGGGCTCGGTATTTGCCGGCGCTACGGGCGCCGTGGTGGGTACCGGCTCCGTAGGCTCCGAGGCGGAGTTGGGCTTGTTTGCTGGTGTGCGCGGCATGGTTCCTCCTGGTACAGGGGCTGTGGCGTGGTGACGTTATAGCCATCGTACGTTGAGCGTTGGACCGCCGTCCCGCGCTTGGTACTGGCAGAATGACGAACGTGATGCAAGGGACATCGGCTGAGGGTCCCTCGTGGCGGGTCCCTTGGACCCAGCCCGAGGGCGCCGCTCGCGCGTCGGCCGTGTTCCGCGACAGATTTGGCTATGAGCCCACGATCGTGGAGGTGACGGTCAGCGCCGTCGGTGCGCCGTCCGGGGAGACGTCGGCCTTGCCGATTCGCGCGAGGTTCATCGCCGCGTCGGGCGAGCCGCCCACAGACAGGACCCGCACGTCGAGGACGACGCCCGGATCCGACGGGGACAGGCGACGATCCAGCA